>NZ_JAMYQF010000053.1:0-49466 GCF_040320745.1 Mesorhizobium sp. M0621
GCTACAACTTCTCCCTCCTGCTCAGGTGGCTGAAGGGTTTTTTGTCCCTCTTGATCGCTCTCTTCCAACTCCGGCCCAAGCCGGTCGCCGCTTAGAGCGCGGATTGTTCACGGTCGACTGGTTAGGAACCCCGCAGCGGACAGTACCCCCCTGCGCGGACTGGTTTCCCAGGTGCCCGTTGGTCAAGGAGATCTCGCCTACGCGGCCTTGAGCCGATAGCGGAAGACGGTGTGGTCGAGCAGCAGCCGGATGCGTGGTTCGGCCTCGGTCGCCACCAGCCAGCTTGCCGCGATCATCGTCGCGCCGACGACCGCCATCGAGAAGAGATGCGGCAGTCCCGCGCGGACCAGGACGCCGAGCAGGGCGGCGCCGACGACATCGTGGAGCAGGTAGAGCGGATAGGTCATCAGTCCGATCCGGCGCCAGCCGCTCCAGGACAGGTCGAGCCGCAGCGACCATGCCATCAACGCGAAGCCGACAAGGAAGATCAGGATCGGCGGCGCGAACGGCATCTCTCGCCCGACTTTCAGGATATGAACGTCGACCGAACTGGCGATCTGCAGCACGCCGCCGCCCAGGAACAGGGCGCAGAAGGCAAGGCGGGCGGCTGTCACCGCCTTGAAGCGCATCAGCCACAGCATGACGCCGGTCGCGAAGAAAACGCCGTGGTGCACCAGAAGCAGGTCGAGCGTGCGTGTTTCGGCGAGATCGGACAAGCCGAGCGGGTAGTAGAGGCACCAGAACAGCGTGCTGGCCAGGCCGATGGCGATGGCCACCATTTCCATCAGATGGAAGCGGCCGAGCCGCAGCAGGATCCAGACGATACCGTAGAAGGCGATCTCGATGCCGAGCGTCCAGTAGACGCTATCCACCCATGGCGCGTAGGGGGCGAACAGGCCGGTGCGGACGAGCCGGATGACAGCATCGGTCGGCCAACTGAGGCCGACGGTCAGAAGCACCACCGCGGTGATTGGCGCGCAGATCCACACCGCCGGCGCCAGCCGCTTCACCCTTGCCTCGAAGAACCGCAGCGGCGTCGATGTCTCGGCGCTGAAGGCGATGACGAAGCCGCTGATGACGAAGAATATCTGGACGCCGACCCAGCCGGATTCGACCCAGGCGCCTATTGCCGGCTGCGGGGGAACGCCGCCCGTGGCGCGCGCCGAAACGCCGTCCGGATACGCCCACACCCAGAAGCCATAGTGGTAGACCATGACCATGACGGCGGCGAGAAACCGCAGGATGTCGACGCCGCCAAATGTGATCTTCTTTTGAGCCATACCGTCCCGCCGGATGGCCCCCCACTTCGGACCTTAAGGCGCGTTGCTGCGTTGCACAATAAAAGATTGGATGCAGCAGGTAAGACATTTGCTTCAGCGCCGGCGCTGCCATACGCGATTGGCAGCCGCTAAATCCCGATCCCCCGCGCCTTCAGCGCAACTGCGATCTCGTCGAGGATGACCGGGTCGTCGATCGTCGCCGGCATCGCCCATTCTTCCTTGTCGGCGATCTTTTGCATGGTGCCGCGCAGGATCTTGCCAGAGCGTGTCTTGGGCAGGCGCTTGATCGTCACCACCGTCTTGAAGGCGGCGACCGGGCCGATGCGTTCGCGCACCAGGCCGACCACTTCGGTCTCGATCAGGCCGATATCGCGCGTCACACCAGCATTCAGCACCACGAAGCCGAGCGGAACCTGCCCTTTCATCGCGTCGGCAATGCCGATGACCGCGCATTCGGCGACATCGGGATGGGCGGAAAGCACCTCCTCCATGGCGCCGGTCGACAGCCGATGGCCGGCGACATTGATGATGTCGTCGGTGCGGGCCATGACGTAGAGATAGCCGTCCTCGTCGACCATGCCGGCATCCGCCGTCTTGTAGAAGCCGGGGAACTCGTCGAGATAGGCTTGGCGGAACCGATCATCGGCATTCCACAGCGTCGGCAGGCAGCCGGCCGGCAGCGGCAGCTTGACCACCACATTGCCCAGCGTGCCGCGCGGCACTTCATGGCCGGCATCGTCGAGCACGCGGATGTCGTAGCCGGGCATCGGCACGCCGGGCGAGCCGTATTTCACCGGCAGGAGGCCAAGGCCGGCGGGATTGATCGTCATCGGCGAGCCGGTTTCGGTCTGCCACCAATGGTCGACCACCGGCACGTTCAGCTTCTGCTCCGCCCATTTGATGGTTTCCGGGTCGGCGCGCTCGCCGGCAAGAAACAGCGTGCGGAATTTCGACAAATCGTATTTCTCAATGAACTCGCCCTTCGGGTCCTGCCCCTTGATGGCGCGGAACGCGGTCGGCGCGGTGAACAGTGCGACGACGCCATGTTCCGATATCACCCGCCAGTAGGTGCCGGCATCGGGTGTGCCGACAGGCTTGCCTTCGAACAGGATGCTGGTGCAGCCATGCAATAGCGGCCCGTAGACGATATAGGAATGGCCGACCACCCAACCGACATCGGATGCCGCCCAGAACACCTCGCCCGGCTTGACGCCGAACTCGTTTTCCATCGTCCATTTCAGCGCGACCATGTGGCCGCCATTGTCGCGCACGATGCCCTTGGGCTGGCCGGTCGTGCCCGAGGTATAGATGATGTAGAGCGGATCGGTGGCAAGCACCGGCACGCAGTCGACATTGGCGCCGGCCGCCCGTTCGCGGGCGACGGCATCGGCGTAGTCGATGTCGAAATGCTCCTTCAACTCGCAGCGCAGTTGGTCGCGCTGCAGGACCAGGCAGGCATCCGGCTTATGGCGGGAGATCTCTATCGCCTTGTCGAGCAGCGGCTTGTAGGCGACGACGCGGCCCGGCTCCAGGCCACAGGATGCGGAAATGATCAGCTTCGGCCTGGCGTCGTCGATGCGGGTGGCAAGCTCATGCGAGGCAAAGCCGCCGAACACCACCGAATGCACGGCGCCGATGCGGGCACAGGCCAGCATGGCGATAGCCGCCTCGGCCACCATCGGCATGTAGATGATGACGCGGTCGCCCTTGCCGATGCCGCGGTTCTTCAGCACCGAGGTTAGCGCGACGACTTCGCGCTTCAGTTCGGCATAGGTGAATTTCTTGACCGTTCCGGTAATGGCGCTGTCATGGATCAGCGCGATCTGGTCGGCGCGTCCGCCCGCGACGTGGCGGTCGATTGCGTTGTAGCAGGTGTTGCAGGTGGCGCCGGTGAACCAGCGTCCGTAGACCCCAGCCGTGGCATCGAACACTTTGTTATAGGGCGAATACCAGTCGATGGCGCCGGCCGCGTCCGCCCAGAATTTTTCCGGGTCGCGTTTCCAGCCGTCATAAACCTCGTGATAGCGTGAAGCCATCCGGTTCCTCCCCAGGAATGATTTTCTTCCCTCCAAATAGCGTGCTCTAACCTTGGCCGCAAATGCACGCCATTGTGGTGATGACATTGAGCTGGGGCACTTGGGGGCAAGCTGCTATGAAATTGCGATTTGGGGCTTCTTTGCTTCCATCCTTACTGGGTGTCGTGCTCGCGATCTCCACCGGAGCCGCTCAGGCCGGCGATGCCGCGGCACGGCGTATCATCGGCTTTTCGCCCGACGGTGCTTATTTCGCCTTCGAGCAATATGGAACGCTCGATGCCGGTGCCTCGGATTCAGGCTGGTCGGAGATCGACATCATCGACACGCGCACGGATGAATTCGTCGGCGGCAAGCCGATCCTCGTCGTCGACGAGTCGGAGGAGGCGATTTTGACCCTGGAGCAGGCGAGGGCGCAGGCCGCTGCCAGGGCGGCGCCCGTTCTCGCCAGATATGCCATCGCATCTCAGGGCGAGCAGACAGCTTCCGACAAGTTCACCTTTCCGGGTGAAACGGTTGCCTACAACGACATCTCCCGCCTCGAACAGGTGTCGCAGAATTGGCTGTCGCCGCTCTATGACGAAACGGGCATTTCGACCATCCAGCTCGATCAGATCCTGGCGGCCAGCACGAGCGATTGCTCGGCGAGTTTCGATGCGACGCAGCAAGGCGACCAGGCACTTCAAGGTGAAAAGGCACTTCAAGGTGAGAAGGCGGGCAAGGCGCTCGGCTTCCGGCTGACGCTGCAAGGGCAAGACGGCAAGCCGTTCAAGATATTGCACGAGGACAAGGCCGTGCCGGGTTCAAGAAGCTGCCCGACCTCCTACAGCCTGTCGGAATCCTATAAATTCACCCCGGCCGGCAAGCCGGCGGTGATCGTCGTGCTGGTGCAGCGTTTCAGCCAGGGTTTCGAAGGGCGCGATCGCCGCTTCCTTGCGGTCACCGGCCAGCCGCGCTGACACGACCACGGCCCAAAGTTGCCCGTCGATGACTATTGATTGTTCTAGATCGGCAAGGCCACAAGCATGAAGCCAATGCCGCCAGCGATCAAAATAGCTGTCGCCAGCGCTTTCCTGTGACGTTCGAAGCTCGTCGGAGCCCGCTCCCAATTGTAACGCATACGCAATCTCCCCAAGACCCAGACAGGTTTTACCTTACTCTAGGGAAGAAAAGCAACGGCCGAGCGGTCGGTTCCCTTGCTTGTCGCCTCGCGCTGGCGACTATTTCTGGGGCGATTCCGGCCGGGAACAGGCTGCGGATGTTGCGGATCAAAGGGAGAAGATGGTCGCAGAAAAGCATGGCGGAAGCCAAGGCTACACGCCCCAGCGTAGCGCCGCCGTGTGTACAGGCGCGTCCCAGAATGCGGTCGTCTCGTCGTCGAGCATGGTGAGCGTGATCGAGCAGCCGGCCATGTCGAGCGAGGTGACGTAGGAGCCGACCAGTGAACGGGTCACCGTCACGCCATGCTTCTCGAAAATCGCCCGCGCGCTGTTGTACATCAGATAGAGTTCCATGAGTGGCGTGCCGCCGAAGCCATTGACGAACAGCAGCGCTGGGCCTTTCGCCCTGTCGCCGAGATCGCCCAGGATCGCGGCACAAATCTCCTGCGCGATTGCATCGGCGCTTTTCAAGGTGTCGCGCCGGCGGCCGGGCTCGCCATGGATGCCGACGCCAAATTCCATCTCACCGTCGCCGATGTCGAAAGTCGGCTTGCCCGCCGCCGGCACCGTGCAACTGGTCAGCGCCACGCCCATCGAGCGGGTGGCGGCGTTGACGCGGTCGCCCAGCGCCTTCAGTGGCGCCAGCGCCAGACCATGTTCGGCCGCCGCTCCAACGACCTTTTCCACCACCAATGTACCGGCGACGCCGCGCCGGCCCGTCGTATAGGAAGAATTCTCGACGGCGACATCGTCATTGGTCACGATCTGCTGGATGCCTTCCGACATCTCGGCCGCCATGTCGAAGTTCATCACGTCGCCCTCATAGTTCTTGACGATGAACAGGCAGCCGGCGCCGGTGTCGACGGCTTCCGCCGCCGCCAGCATCTGGTCCGGTGTCGGCGAGGTGAACACCTGGCCGGGGCAGGCGGCGTCCAGCATGCCGTGACCGACAAAGCCGGCATGCAGCGGCTCGTGGCCGGAGCCGCCGCCGGAGATCAGCGCCACCTTGCCCGGCCGCAAGGCCTTGCGGCGGATGAATTTGTGCTCGTCGCCAAGCACGAGGATGTCGGCATGGGCGGCCACGAACCCGTCAAGGCTTTCGGTCAGCACCGTGTCCACCGAATTCATGAATTTCTTCACGGCCGTCTCCTCCCGAAATAGGCCTGACATCAAAGCAATTCCAGGAAAAGTGTGTAACGGTTTTCCGTCCGGAATTGCGTACAAACTCCAAGGGGTCAGCCACCCTTGCCGGTGATGCTGGTGATCTTCTGGATAAAATCGTTCACCGCCCTGTCGAGCGCGGCGTTCTGCTTGTCGTCGCCGAAATCGGGCACAACAAGCGAAACATGCCGCGTCTTCCGCATCCCTGCGGCGACGGACATTTTGCCGGGATGGGCCTGATGGTAGGCGGCGAGAAACTGGTCACGCTCGGCGGGGCTGAAATGGCACACCGAAAATATAGCCGGCAAATGTTTTGACGGAATCGGGATCGAATAGCTGGGGCTCGAAATCTGCGTGACGAAGCTGCGATGTTTGCCGAGCGCATCGGCGAGGCGCTGGCGCATACCGGACGGGCGCTGGTCGATGACGTGCGACAGGATCGTCTTGTAGGCGCGGATCGCCTCTTCGGAACCGGGTTCGGGTTTCTTGTCGATCATGCCAGCCGCGCCTAAATCGAAATGTCGGCGATGGCCGCCTTGGCCATGGCAAGTTGCGCCGGAGCGACGGAAAGGTCGCGCAGGCCGGCCTCGAGCAGTGACGGGATCGAGGCGGGATCGCCGCCGGCATCGCCGCACAGGCTGACCGGGATATTTTCACGTTGGCCAAACGCGGTGACGGCAGCGATCAGCCGCAGCACGGCCGGATGACGGACCGAATTGAGATGTGCCACGGCGACGTTGTCGCGGGCCGCCGCCATGACGTATTGGGTGAGATCGTTGGAGCCGATCGAGAAGAAGGCGGCTTCGGTAAAGGCTTCCGGCACGATCGCGACGGAAGGCACCTCGACCATGATGCCGAGTGGAGGCATCTTGTGTGCGACGCCGCGAGTGACAAGTGCAGCCTGTTCTTCGGCGAACATCGCCGCTGCCTGCCTATATTCCTTCACAATGGCGATCATCGGGAACATCACTTTCAGGCTACCGTGCACGGCGGCGCGCAGCAGCGCACGGATCTGTACACGAAACACCTCCGGTCTTGCCAGCGACAGCCTGATGCCGCGCAGGCCGAGGAACGGATTGCTCTCCTCGACGGTGAAGCCCGGAACCGGCTTGTCGCCCCCGGCATCGACGGTACGGATCGTCACCGGCTTTTCGCCGGCCCATTCCAGCACCTTGCGATAGGCGCGATACTGCGTCTCCTCATCAGGAAGCGTCTTGCCGAACAGGAATTCCGTGCGCATCAGGCCGACACCGTCGCAGGTGGCGATGTCGATACCGTCAACCTCGGACGGGTCGGCGATGTTGACCTGCACGCGCACCGGCGTGCCGGTCCTGGTGGCTGCCGGCCGCGCCAGGAACGTCCCGGCCCGGTCGCGGCGCGTCGAGAACGACGACAACGATTGGCGAAAGGCGTCGATATCGGCCTTGGAGGGCGACAGCACGATGCTGCCATGTTCGGCGTCGAGCAGGGCGATGCCGGCAAGATGAGCCGGCGAAGCCCCAAGACCGACGATCATGGGTACACCGCGCGAGCGCGCCAGCATGGCGACATGGCTGGCCGTGCTACCCGCCCTCAGCGCGATGCCGCCGCCGCTGCTCCAGTCGGTTTCGAGAAAACGCGTCGGTGCGATATCTTCACCATAGAGGATGGCGCCGGCTGGTACCTGGACGTCACCATCCTCGGTCAGCGCCCGCAGCACTTGGTCCCTGATGTCGCGTATGTCGGCGGCACGTGCGCGGAAATAGTCCTGGTCGGAAGCGTCGTAGCCAGCGATTTCGGCGTCGAGCGCCTGCCGCCAGGCTTGATCGGCCGGCTGGCCGGCGTAGATAGCGGCGAAGGCCGGGCTGCTCAGCGCATCATCTTCCAGCATGGCGATCTGGAATTCGAGTATGTCGGCCGCAACGCTCTCAGCCGCGTCTATCAATGCCGTGAGACGAGCCGCCGCAATGGCGATTGCGGTTTCGAGCGCGGTCTTCTCGTCGTCGGCTGTTTCTTTGCCGACATACGATACGATAGTCTGGTCGAGATCGAACAGCGGCCCTTCGGCATAGCCGGCCGAGGCCGAAATGCCTTGCAGCCTAAGCGGTTCGGACATGGTCCGTGCCTTCGTCGAAATCGCGGCGCACCAGCTCGACCAGCGCGTCAACGGCATCATCGGCGCCGTCGCCACTGGCCCGGATGTGTAGCACCGTACCTTTCGGCGCCTTGGTCGCCATCACCTTGACGATGCTCTTGGCGTCGAACCATGGCCCGTTGGCGGCCAGCGCTATTTCCACCTCTGCGGCAAAAGTCTTGGCCAGCTTGGTGAACTTCACCGAAGGACGCGCGTGCAGGCCCACCTCGTGGGTGATTACAACGGTCGCTTCGGCGGATACGGACATGTTCTTCAAGTTTCCCGTTCACTCACGACGGCGACAATTCATGCGCCGTCGCCACCACTTCTTTCAGGGAGGCACCGCCGGACGCCTCGGTCGCCGCCATCACCGCGCCTTCGACGATCGGAGCGTTGCAAACGATGATCTTTTGCGACCGTGGCTCGCCGATCATCTCCACCGCCATTTCTGAGTTGGTCTCGGCGCCGCCGAGATCGACCAGGATGGCGACGCCGGCTTCCGACCAGGCCTTGTCGATGGCGCCCATGATCGCCTCGACATTGGTGCCGAGTCCGCCATGACCGTTTCCGCCGCACCATGCAAGTGGCACTTCATCGCCCACCATCTGCCGCACCATGTCGGCCGTGCCCTCGGCAACCAGCGGCGAATGCGAGACGATGACGATTCCGACATTGCTCATGCGCTTTTTCCGATGGTTTGCGCCACTGTGCGCACCAGCAGTGCGGTTGAGCGCGCGCCGGGATCCATGTGGCCGATCGAGCGGTCGCCGAGGAACGAGGCGCGGCCGCGCAAGGCCTTCATCGGCACGGTCGCATCGGCCGCAGCGTCGGCGATATCGGCGATTTCCGGGGCCGTCTTTCCCTGCAGCAATGCGTCATGCACCAGCTGCAGCACGTCGAGCATTGTCTTCTGCCCGACCTGCGATTTGCCGCGCGCGGCCACCGCTTCGATGGCCTTGCCGAAAGCCGCCGTCACATCGGCGCGATCGGGCTCCGTCGAAATCTCCTTGCCGAGCGCCATAAACAAGGTGCCGAACAGCGGACCGGAGGCGCCACCGACCGTCATCACCAGCTTGGTGCCGATCGCCTTCAGCGCCTCGGGCAGCGATTTGGCGGCAAACTCCTCGGCATCGGCCCGCACTGCCTCGAAGCCTCGCTTCATGTTCAGCCCATGGTCACCGTCGCCGATCGCTTGGTCGAGCGTCGTTAACTCTTCGGCATGCGCGCCAATCGTATCCGCGGCGGCCGCGATCAGTTCGGCAAGGTTCAACGCCGCCATGTCACCTGCGTTCCCGGTTTCCATCTTGCCGGCAGTATCGAAAGAACGCTCATTCGACAACTGGAGCATGTTTCAGGCCGCTTCATGCAGCGCGGCGGCGGCCGCGAAGACTTCAGCCATCGCATAGGCGCCGGGGTCGACCACGCCTTGCAGCTTGCTGCCGACATAGGCGGATCGTCCGGATTTCGCCCTGCCCATGGCGGCCGTAGCCTCGGCACCGAGTCGTGCCGCTGTTGCCGCTTCGTCTAAGCCATTGGCGGCGAGCGCTTTCAGGGCTGGTTCCAAGGCATCAACCATCGTGCGATCCCCCATCTTGGCGCCGCCATAAAACGTCATCCGTTCGAGGCCGGCAAGCAGCGCCTTGGCCAGGTTTGCGCCACCGTCCTGAGCCTGCGCCGCCGCCGTGAAGAAGATCGACAGCAGCACGCCGCTGGAGCCACCCATGGACGCGCTCAGAATGTCGCCTATCGCGCCAAGGGTCGCCGCAGGTTCGGCAAGCGGCAGCGTATCAAGCCGCTCCAGCACACTGCGCGCGCCGGTCGCCACCGTCGAGCCGGTATCGCCGTCGCCTGCCTTGGCGTCCAGTCCGTTCAAGGTAGCTTCGAGCGCGATCAGCCTTTCGCAGATGGCGACGACAAGGCGCCTGGTGCGTGCATTCTGGCTGGGCTTGCGTGTCGCGCTTGCGCTGGCTGGTCTTGCCAGCGGCACTACGGAAGGCGAAACGACGGGTTTTGCCGGCATCCAGGCCTGTGGTCCGACCGGCGCCAGCAAGGCTGTCTCGCGCGCTGCGTCGAGCCGGATCAGCGACAGCGAGAAGCCGTTCATGTTGAGCGCCGTCATCAGCGGGCCTGGGCCGATGGTCAGCTTGATCGCTTTGGCCAGCGGCGAAGCCAGCACCGCGTTGGCGATAACAGACATTTCGAGCGGCGGCACCGAGCCGAGATTGTTGATCAGCAAGGCATGACTGGCTGTGGGATCGATTCGCACCGCCAGGCGCTCCGCCATGGTCGCCACCAGCCTGTCGGCGCTTTGCAGCGCAATCCGCTCGACGCCCGGCTCGCCATGAATGCCGAGCCCGAGTTCGCCATCGTTTTCGCCAAACCTGTCTTCGTGCGGCTGGCCGGGGATCGAACACGACGAAAGCGACATGCCGAGCGAAACGATATCCATCGCTGCCGCGCGAGCGGCTGCCGCGACGGTCGCCAGGTCACGGCCGGTTTCCGACAGATGGCCTGAGATCTTGTGCACGAACAAGGTGCCGGCAACGCCGCGCGGCTGGGTGATATCAGGCAAAGCGATGTCGTCGGCGACGATCACCATCTCGACGCGAAACCCTTCGGCGCGCGCCTTCTCGGCCGCCAGGCCGAAATTGAGGCGGTCACCTGTGTAGTTCTTGACGATCAGCAGGCAGCCGGCCGGGCCGGTCACTGCGCGAATGGCCGCCAGCACGGCTTCGACGCTCGGTGAGGCAAAGATCTCACCCGAGATCGCCGCTGTCAGCATGCCCTTGCCGACAAAGCCGGCATGCGAAGGTTCGTGTCCGGCGCCGCCGCCGGAGACGATGCTGACTTTCATCTTGTCCCACTCGGCACGCAGGATGACCTTGATCTCGGGATAGCCGTCGAGGCGCGCGAGATCGCCTGATCCGATGGTCCGCAACAGACCGTCCAGCGCCTCGGTGACGATCGTTTCCCTGCGGTTGAAAAAGTGCTTCATCGAATTCGTCCCGTACTCGCAAAGTCAAAACCCGGCGCTGAGCCGCTGGCAGGCAAACACCGAAAACCGCTCACATCAGCCCGTTCACATCAGTCTTTGTCCATCGGCGCCGAAATATAGCGGCGACCGATAGCGGATCACCACCTTGTCGCCTTGCGCCAGATCCGTGTCGGGATCGGTCAGCGTCACCAGCTTCTTCGGCCCCACCGTCACATGCAGGTGGTTCTGGTCGCCGA
Organism: Mesorhizobium sp. M0621; assembly: GCF_040320745.1. Taxonomy (NCBI): domain Bacteria; kingdom Pseudomonadati; phylum Pseudomonadota; class Alphaproteobacteria; order Hyphomicrobiales; family Phyllobacteriaceae; genus Mesorhizobium; species Mesorhizobium sp. M0621. Next base: position 10,979 of record NZ_JAMYQF010000053.1, read on the forward strand.
GATGCTCGACCCAGTCGACCACGCCGTCGGCATGGCCATTGGTTGCCTTTTCGATCGTCAGATGTTCGGTGCGCGCGCCGATCGTCTTGGTTCCGGTCGGTGCGCCGCCGTCAGGCAGCAGCCCGGTCGGCAGAAGATTGATCGCCGGCTGGCCGAGCCTTGCCGCGACATGCAGGTTAGCCGGCTCAGAATAGATCGTCCGCGGAGAACCGATCTGCACCAGTTCGCCATCGGCAAGAATGCCGATGCGGTCGGCCATGGTCATTGCCTCGATCTGGTCATGCGTGACGTAAAGCATGGTGGCGCCAAGCTCGGTCTGGATGCGTTTGAGCTCAAGCCTGAGATCCCCGCGCAGCTTGGCGTCGAGCGACGACAGCGGCTCGTCCATCAGATAGATCGAGGGCTTGCGCACCAGCGCGCGGCCGATGGCGACGCGCTGCATTTCGCCGCCCGAAAGCTTGGTCGAACGGTTGGCGAGCTTGTGATGGATGCGCACCATCTTCGCCACCTCCTCGACCCGCCGGCGGATCTGGTCTTCCGGCATTTTCCGCGCCGGCGAGCGCAGCGGGAAGGCGAGGTTGTCGAACACCGACAGATGCGGATAGAGCGAATATTGCTGGAAGACGAAGGCGGTGTCGCGCTCGGCCGGCGACAGTGTCGTGGCATTGTGACCGCCGATTTCGATCGTGCCGGAATCCGGCCGCTCCAGCCCGGCGATGAGCCGCAGAGTCGTCGTTTTGCCGGCCCCGGTCGGCCCGAGCAGCACGACGAACTCGCCATCGGATATATGCAGGTCGAGGCCGTTGACGGCGGCATGATCGCCAAAACTCTTGGTCACGTTCCTGATGTGCACGTCAGCCATGACGGGCCCTCCGCTCAGAGGCGACATCGTGGATCGCGGTTCTCACCGCCCGGCCGGATACTTTCTCGAACAGCGATAGCCGCGCGCTGCTCAGCGTCAGGCCGACATGATCGCCGGTCGAGAGCCGGATTTCGGCCGGCACGCGTGCCTTGATGATGCCGTCCGCCGTCTCCACCGCGACAATCTGCGTGGTGCCGAGATATTCGGTGCCATAGATGGCGCCGCGCAGCTTGGAGGCATCGTCGAAGCGGATGTGCTCCGGGCGAATGCCAAGCGCCATGTCGGCCGGCGCGATATCCTCGCGGACCTCCGGCACCGCCACTTTCGCACCTTGCACGACGATCTCCCTGGCACCCTTGGCAAGTCCGCCGCCGAAGCCCAGAAAATTCATCGGCGGCGAGCCGATGAAATCGGCGACGAACATGGTCGCCGGGCGGTCGTAGATTTCGCGTGGTGTGCCGAACTGTTCGATGACGCCGTGGTTCATCACCGCGATCTTGTCGGCCATCGACATCGCTTCCATCTGATCGTGCGTGACATAGACGGTGGTGGCGTGGATGCGGTTGTGCAGTTCGCGCAACTCATGGACCATCAAATCGCGGAATTCGGTATCAAGGGTCCCCAGCGGTTCATCCATCAGGAAGCATTTTGGCCGCCGCACGATGGCGCGGCCGAGCGCCACGCGCTGGCGGTCGCCACCGGCAAGACCGGAGACGGATTTGTTGAGCAGATGGTCGATGCGAAGCAGTTTTGCCGTCTCCTCGACCCGCGTGCGGATTTCGGCCGACGGCACGCCTTGCGCCAGCAGCGGGAAACCGATGTTCTTGCGCACGTTCATGTGCGGATAGAGCGCGAACAGCTGGAAGACGAAGGCGATGTCGCGCTCGCGTGCCCGCAGCATGGTGACGTCGTCGCCGCCAAGCAGGATCTGCCCGCCGGTCGGCAATTCGAGCCCGGCAATCATGCGCAGGGTCGTCGTCTTGCCGCAGCCTGACGGCCCGAGCATGACGAAGAACTCGCCATCCTCGACGACGAAGTTGGAATCCTGCACGGCGACGAAATCGCCGAAGGCCTTTCTTAGGTGCTGGACGCGGATTTCGGCCATGATTATTCCGGAAACTTCGAGACGATGATGAACATCACGGTGCCGGCGAGCATGGTGATGAAGGAATAGGTGTAGAGCGACAGCGCGAAGGGCTGGAACAGCATCAGGAAGCCGATGGCGATCAGCGCCGTCGCGATGTTTTCCATCAGCCCGCGGCGTGCCCAGAGAGGCCATGATGATTTCCTGGAGATGGCGGCGCGCGTCATACGTAGCCTTCCTTTTCCACGTCCAAAGGGAGAGATGGCCGCCAGGTGGTTCCCCCACTCCGTCGCTGCTCCGCAGCGCTACCTCTCCCCCCTCCGGCGGGCGTGGTAGGGAGCCTGCGTGATTTCGGCTCGCCCCCATCCTCACCCCCGTCGATCGGGGTAGAGGGGTCGAGAAAAGCTCGACGGAGTGGGGGTCGACCTGGCGCGGCGCCAGACGATACATGTGCCCGCTTGCCATGCGCGCTGTCGCTAAATGCTAAGCGTTCGCAAATGTGTCGATCCCGTAGCCGTGAACGAGGAGAGGGGAAACGGTGACACCGGCGGTCTCTTATTCCCACATCAATCATTTGCGCACCGCGCCGAAGGTGATGCCGCGCAGCAGCTGTTTGCGCAGCAGGATTGTGAAGACCAAGATAGGCACCAGGAAGATCGTCGTGCCGGCCGCTACCGCCGGCCAGTCCTGGCCGCCTTCGCCGATGATGGTCGGGATAAAGGGCGGCGCAGTCTGCGCCGTGCCGGAGGTCAGAAGCGCCGCGAAGGCATATTCGTTCCAGGCGAAGATCAGGCAGAAGATGGCGGTCGCGGCGATGCCGGTGGTGGCTTGCGGCAACACGGTGCGCCAGAAGGCCTGCAGCCGCGTATAGCCGTCGATCATCGCCGCTTCCTCATATTCGCGCGGGATCTCGTCGATGAAGCCTTTCAGCAGCCACACCGCCAGCGACACGTTGACCGCCGTGTAGAGCAGGATCATGCCGAGTGCCGTGTCGGACAGGCCAAGCTCGCGGTACATCAGGTATATCGGAATGGCGACGGCGATCGGCGGCATGAAGCGCGTCGACAGGATAAAGAACAGAAGATCGTCGGCGAGCGGCACCTTGAAGCGCGAGAAGCCGTAGGCCGATAGCGTGCCGAGAAACACCGCGCAGAAGGTCGAACCGAAGGCGATGATCAGCGAATTGACGAAACGCGGCAGGAAGTTGGACGGACCTGCGATCACCATGTTGCGCTTGCGCGTGGTCTCGTCGCAGAAGCCCGTCGCCGGGCCTAGCGAGTTGATGTAGTCCGGCGTCTGTCGGGTCCGCGTCGTGAACAGATTGCAGTAGCCCTCGAGGCTCGGCTGGAACAGGATCTTGGGCGGATAGGCGATCGAATCCGGTGGCGTCTTGAAGCTGGTGGCGAAAATCCACAGCAGCGGCACGATCGAGATCAGCGCGTAGAGCACGATGATCGTGCCGGCGATGCGCTTCGAGTTGGCCGAGGGGGCGACGACCGAATGGGCTGTGGTCAGGCTCATCTCTGCTTCACCTTGTTGAGCGCCTTGACGTAGATGTTGGCGAGACCAAACACCGCGACGAACAGGATGATGGCAAAGGCCGAGGAATAGCCGGTGCGCCAGCTTTCGAAGGCCTGCCGTTTCAGCGTGATCGATGCGACCTCGGTGGTCGAGCCAGGCCCGCCGCCGGTCAACAGATTGACCATGTCGAACATCTTGAAGTTCTCGATACCGCGAAACAGGACCGCCAGCATGATGAAGGGCAGCGCCATCGGCAGCGTGATCGACCAGAACTGCCGCCAGTTCGAGGCGCGGTCGACCTCAGCGGCCTCGTAGATGTATTCGGGGATCGAGCGCAGTCCGGCAAGGCAGATCAGCATCACGTAGGGCGTCCACATCCATGTGTCGACGATGATGATCGACCAAGGCGCCAGCGAGACGTTGGAGAGCATCTGGATATCGGTCGGCGGGATCCTCGTGACGAACGAGATGGCATAGGCGAACAAGCCGATCTGCGGCTCGTAAAGGAAGCGCCAGAAATTGCCGACCACCGCCGGCGACAGCATCATCGGCACCAGGATCAGCGTCGTCCAGAAGGCATGGCCACGGAATTTCCTGTCGATCAGCCAGGCCAGCGTGAAGCCGATCAGCGTCTGCAACAGGATGGTCCAGAACACGAAATGCGCCGTCGTCTGCATGGCGATCCAGATATCCTTGTCGCCGAGGATACGCTGGTAGTTGGCAAAGCCGAGATTCTTCACCACCTCGTTCGGCCGGTTGGCGCGATAGTTGGTGAACGACAGATAGATAGCCCAGAACAGCGGAAAGATGTTGATGGCGAGCAGCAACAGGATCGTCGGCGAGATGAACAGCCAGGCGAGGCCCTTGTCGCTGATGCCCCGGACCTTGCGGGCCAACGGCTCCGGGGTCGCCCGGGCAACGTTATCCGCGGTCCGATTGAGCATGGTAAGTCCTGCTTCGGTCACTTGGTCGTCTCTGTCATGGAATTTATCTGAACCGCGTCCCGTGCCAAGGGCGGCACGGGACGCGTCGGTCTTAGCTCGGGAGGAGCCTATTACATCTTGCCGTCGTCCTCGAAGACCTGCGTCCAGTCCTTGACCAGGCCGTCGAGTGCGTCCTTGGCCGAACCCTGGCCGGCGACGACATAGTCGTGGAAGCGCTTCTGCGAGGCCTGCAGCAGCGGTGCGTAGCTGGGCTCGGCCCAGAAGTCCTTCACGATGGCCATCGAGTCGAGGAAGGTCTGCGCGTAGGGCTGGCTGGCCGGGAAGGCCGGATCCTTGACCACCGCGTTGAGGCAGGAATAACCGCCGAGCGACCACCACTTGGACTGCACGTCCTTGTTGGCGAACCACTTGATGTATTTCAGCGCTGCTTCCTGCTTGTCGGAATAGGACACCACCGAGATGCCCTGGCCGCCGAGCTGGGCGAACTGCTCGCCGTCAGGTCCCTTCGGGTTGACGAAGTAGCCGATCTTGTCGCCGCCGACATTCTCGTCCTTCTGCAGGCCCGGCCATGTGAAGGCGAAGTTCATGTGCATCGCCACCTGGCCGGATTTGAAGGCATCGACGCCTTCGCCCATGTAGCTGTTCGAGGCGCCAGGCGGAGTGCAGCAATCATAGAGCGCCTTGTAGAACTCCAGGCCCTTCACCGACTTGTCGGAGTTGACGAAGCCTTCCATTTCGTAGGGCTTCTTGGGGTTCTCGTACTGGAAGCCGTAGCTGTAGAGCACGTCCATGGCGCCCATGGTGATGCCTTCCGAGCCGCGCTCGGTGTAGATCGAAGCGCCATAGACGGTCTTGCCGTCGATCTCGCGCTTCTGGAAGAACTCGGCGACCTGCTTCAACTGATCGAAGGTGGCCGGCGGGCCGAGATCCCAGCCGTACTTCTCCTTGAACTCCTTCTGCAGCTCCGGCTTGGAAAACCAGTCCTTGCGATAGGTCCAGCCGACGACGTCGCCCATGGCCGGCAGCGCCCAGTAGTTCGGCGTGTTCTTCGGCCATTCCGAATAGCCGACGACGGTTGCCGGCACGAAGTCGTCCATGCTGATCTTCTCCTTGTCGAAGAAGTCGTTCAGCTTGACATAGTGGCCGTTCTCGGCGGCGCCGCCGATCCACTGGCTGTCGCCGATGATCAGGTCGCACAGCTTGCCGTGCGAATTGAGCTCGTTGAGGAACCGGTCGGCATAGTTGGTCCACGGCACGAATTCGAATTTCATGCCGATACCGGTTTCCTTGGTAAAATCCTTGGACAGTTCGACAAGCGCGTTTGCAGGATCCCAGGCGGCCCAGCACAGCGTCAGGTCTTCAGCGTGCGCGACGTTCGAGACGGCTGTCGACGCTGTAATCGCCGAGGTGAGTCCCAACGCCAGTTTCAAGCTCGATTTCATGCCTTCCTCCCATTTGCGAAACGCGTCCGGATGACGGTTTCAAAAGCCCTCAACCCCTCTCCTCAGGGGCCCAAACATGGCGGCGCGGCAGCGCGGCAGATGTTTAGTAATTTGTTTAGTGATGCAATTTTTACTAAACAAGGCAAGCGAATTCGTTGCTGCGCCGCAGCATGCCGGGGGCGGTATCTGAAAACGTTGGAAAAAGTGCTGCTCGCTCGTCGGGCGTTCGAAGCCGTGCAGCCAACAGGAGCAGGGCTAAGGGGGCGTCGCGCCGGTCAGTCGACTTGTTTGGTGCTCACCATGACCGGCCGGATCGGCGGCGCTGGCGGCAGCAGTTCGCGGATGTCGGCGAACGGGAAAATGGGCTCGAAGCGGAAGGCCTCGGCCAGTGAACCTGGCGCGCCGTTGCACTGGCATGAGCGAAAAAGGTTCTGCGTTCGCGCGCCGTCGACGAAGCGCTCGGGATCCTGCGACTGATGCTTGCGGATCGCCTTGGCCTTGATGTCGGCATGCGCGGAAATGTCGACATAGTGCGTCGGCGAGAATCCGGTGCCGCCCATTGTGTCGGCATGCAGCACCGGCACGCCGAACGACGCAGCGATACGCACGCCGTCCGACAGCGCGCGATGGTCGGCGTGATAGTCGTTGGGCGCATGCGTTATCGCCAGATCCGGACCGGTCTCGCGAATCAGTGCTTTCAGCGCACCGATCAACGCCGCGTCGGCCACCAGTTCGCCGTCGGGAAAATCGAGGAAGCGCAGCGTCGCCCCGAGAAGCGCAGCCGCGGCCGATGCTTCTGCACGACGAACACGCGCGAGAATAGCGGGATCGCTCGTGCCGCCCCTGGCACCATCCGTGGCTATGGCAAAAGTGAGTTCTGCGCCTTGCGCGGCATAGGCGGCCATCGTACCGAACATGAAGATCTCGATGTCGTCCGGATGCGCACCGAGCGCCAGTATTTTCAAACCACTCTCTCCCCGGAAATGGAAAAACGTGCCGAACGGAATCCTGCTCGCCCTGATTGCCTATGCAAGCTATTCGGGCAGCGATGCCGTTGTCAAAAGCCTGGGCGGACAGCTGACGGTCTTCGAGATCGGATTTTTCATAACCCTGTTTGCAGGTTTCTTCCTCTTCTTCACGCGCCCAGCAGACGAGCGCTGGCGCGATTTCTGGCGCACCAGGCGGCCCTGGGCAGTGCAGGCGCGTGCCTGGGCGGGTATCGCCTCCGGCGTGCTCAGCGTCTATGCCTTCACCACCATTCCATTGGCGGAGTCCTACGCGCTGATCTTCCTGGCGCCACTCTGCGTCACCATCCTCTCCACGGTGATCCTCAAGGAGAAGGTTGGCCCGTGGCGCTGGCTGGCGGTGGTCGCCGGCTTTGCCGGCGTTATGCTGGTGGTGCGGCCGGGGTTTCGGGAGCTTAGTCTTGGCCACCTTGCCGCCTTCGGCGTCGCCTTCCTAGCCGCCACCAGCGTCATCCTGATGCGCTCGCTGGCGCAGCAGGAAAAGCGCACGACGATGCTGGGCGTGCTGGTCGGCTACGGCTTGGCGTTCAACGGCATCGGCGCCGCGGCCACCACGTTCACCGTTCCCGACGGAAACCAACTGGTGTGGCTGGTGATGGCCGGCGCCTTCACGGCAGGCGGACAATTCCTGCAGCTGCTGGCCATGAAATACGCTCCTGCCAACCGGGTCGCGCCGACGCATTATTCGCAGATCGCCTGGGCGGTGATCCTTGGCGCGTTGTTCTTCCAGGAATACCCCGACGGGCTGACGCTGGTCGGCCTGGCGGTCGTCGGTGGAGCCGGCCTGCTGACCATGGTGCGCGAGGAAGCGCGGCTGGGTACCGTGCGCTGGAACCCGTTTTCGCGCACCCGGCTTTAAGCCGGCACCGGTTGCACGGCGACCGTCAGCGCTGATATGCGGACGCGATGACGACAAAGTCCTTGCCTGAGCTTCCTATTTCCGCCGTGCTGCCGGCGCTGCACGAGGCGCTCAGCCATGGCAACAGCGCCGTGTTGGTGGCGCCGCCCGGCGCCGGCAAGACGACGCTGGTGCCGCTGGCGCTGCTCGACGCATCCTGGCTGGGCGCCGGTAAGATCGTGTTGCTCGAACCGCGCCGGCTCGCCGCGCGCGCCGCCGCCCGCCGCATGGCGCAATTGCTTGATGAGGAGCCCGGCGCCACCGTCGGCTACGCAATGCGCATGGAGAACCGCACTTCGGCAAAGACCAGGATACTGGTCGTCACCGAAGGCGTACTGGCGCGGATGATCCTTGACGATCCCGAACTGCCCGGTGTCTCGGCGGTCATTTTCGACGAATTCCACGAGCGTTCGCTCGACGGCGATTTCGGTCTTGCGCTGGCGCTCGACGTGCAGGGCGCGCTGCGGCCGGATTTGCGGCTGCTGGTGATGTCGGCGACGCTCGACGGCGCGCGCGTCGCCAAACTTCTGTCGGGCGCCCCGGTGATCGAGAGCGAGGGCCGCGCCTTTCCTGTCGACATCCGCTATGATGAGCGCCCCGCTGGCACCACCATCGAAGACGCCATGGCCAAGGCGATCCGCACCGCCCTTGCCGATGAGAGCGGCAGCGTGCTTGCCTTCCTGCCCGGCCAGCGCGAGATCGAACGCACCGCCGAGCGACTGGCCGGCAGGATCACTGCCGATACCGACATCGTGCCGCTCTACGGCATGCTCGACGGCAAGGCGCAGGACGCGGCGATCAAGCCGGCGCCTTCAGGCCGCCGCAAGGTGGTGCTGGCCACCTCGATAGCCGAGACCTCGATCACCATCGATGGCGTGCGGGTCGTCATCGATTCCGGCCTGTCGCGGCTGCCGCGCTATGAGCCGGCCAGCGGCCTTACGCGGCTGGAAACCGTGCGCGTCAGCAAGGCCTCCGCAGATCAGCGCGCCGGCCGTGCCGGGCGCACGCAAGCTGGCGTCGCCATCCGGCTGTGGCGGGCCGAGCAGACAGCTGCGCTCCCGGCCTTCACGCCACCCGAAATCTTGGAGGCCGACCTGTCCGGCCTGCTGCTCGATTGCGCCGCTTTCGGCGTCGCTGATCCGACAAAGCTCGCCTTTCTCGATCCGCCGCCGCCGCCGGCGCTCAATGAGGCAAGGGCGCTGCTGCATGCACTGGATGCCATAGACGAGGCAGGCCGTCTGACGGAAGCGGGCACGGCGATGCGCAGGCTCGCTCTACCGGTGCGGCTGGCGCATATGGTCGCCGAGGCAGCCAGCAGCGGCCACGCCTTCGAGGCGGCCATGCTCGCCGTGCTGCTGACAGAACGTGGGCTTGGCGGTGACGGCGCCGATCTGGAGCGGCGGCTGATGCGCTTTCGGTCGGAACGATCGCCGCGTGCAACGGCCGCGCGGCAACTTGCCGAGCGGCTGGCGAGGCAGGCCTCACCCTCCCCCTTGTGGGGAGGGTCGGCGAGCGAGCAAAGCGCAGCGACGCGAGGGAGACGGGGTGGGGTCGCCGATGGCGTGCCCGAAACGACCCCACCCCGATCCGCTACGCGGATCGACGTGCCGGGGCGAGCCACGGGTCTCGCCCGTCCTTCGGACCCCCTCAAGGGGGAGGGTGCCGGCGCCCTCTTGATCCACGCCTGGCCGGACCGCGTCGCCAAGGCGCGCGGTGAGCGCGGCCGTTTCGTGCTGGCCAACGGTTCGGGCGCCATGCTCGACGCCGCCGACGCGCTGGCGGGAGAGCCGTTTCTGGTCGTCGCCGACTTGCAGGGCAAGGCACAGAATGCGCGTATCACGGCGGCAGCTTCCATCAGCGAGGACGATGTCCGCGCCGCGCTAGCGGACAGGATCGAAACACGCAGGCAAACGAGCTTCGACCGCGACAAGCGCGCGGTGCGCGTGCGCGAGACCGTTCGCCTTGGCGCCATCACGCTTGCCGAGCGCATGCCGCCGCCGCCGACCGGCTCTGACGCCGATCGCGCCGTCCTCGAAGCCTTGCGCGAGCATGGGCTGTCGCTGCTGAGCTGGAGCAAGGAGGCGCAAACGCTGCGCCAGCGACTTGGCTGGCTGCATCGCGGCCTTGGCGCGCCCTGGCCCGACATGGCGGATGCCGCCCTCATCGAGCGCCTCGACGACTGGCTGCTGCCGTTCCTGTCCGGCGCGGCATCGTTTGCCGCCATCGATGCCGGCACTGTCTCGGCCGGATTGGCCACACTCGTGCCGCACGATCTGCAGCGCAGGATCGACACGCTGGCGCCAACCCATTTCGATGCCCCGTCGGGCAGCCATGTGCCGATCCGCTATGACGGCGAATGGCCGGTGCTGGCGGTTCGCGTGCAGGAGCTGTTCGGCCTCGACCGCCATCCCGCCATTGCCAATGGCACCGTGCCGCTGACACTCGAACTCCTGTCGCCGGCACACCGGCCGATCCAGACGACGCGCGACCTGCCCGGCTTCTGGCGCGGTTCCTGGGCCGATGTGCGCGCCGACATGCGCGGCCGCTATCCCAAGCATATCTGGCCGGAAAATCCGCTGCTCGCCGCTGCTACTGCCCGGGCAAAACCCAGAGGTACCTAGCCTTTGCCGCTCCGCGGCTGTATTTCAGGTCATGATCAGCGTTTTGCGTTCGCCCGATTTCCAGCAGAGCCAGAGACTGCGCCTCAACACGCTCATCCGGCTGCGCTGGCTTGCCATCGTCGGTCAGAGCGTTGCGGTTCTCGTCGTCGCCTATGGCTTGAAGTTTCCGCTGCCGGTCAGCCTGTGCTTCGCCCTGATCGCCTGTTCGGCCTGGATGAACCTGTTTCTCGCCTTCCGTTTTCCGGCGGCACACCGGCTCACTCCACTTGCGGCCTTCGGTATCCTTATCTTCGACAGCCTGCAGCTTGCTGGCCTGCTCTACATGACCGGCGGCCTCACCAACCCGTTCTCGCTGTTGATGACCGTGCCGGTCGTCATTTCGGCGACCTCGCTGCCCCTGCGCCTGACCGCCATCCTCGGTGGGCTGGTGATGTCGGCGGCGACCTTGCTGGTCTTTGTCCATCTGCCGCTGCCCTGGCATGAGGACGCGCCGCTGGAGATGCCCTTCATCTACGTCGCCGGCATGTGGATGGCGGTGCTGTCCTCGATCGCCTTCACCGCCATATACGCCTTCCGCGTGGCTGCCGAAGCAAGGCTTCTGGCCAATGCGCTCGCCGCCACCGAGTTGGTGCTGCAGCGCGAGCAGCACCTCTCGGCGCTCGACGGGCTGGCCGCGGCCGCTGCGCACGAGCTTGGCACCCCGCTCGCCACCATCGCGCTTGTCACCAAGGAGATGGAAAAGGCGCTCGGCAACGATCCGAAATACGGGGAAGACATGAAGCTGCTTCGCTCGCAGAGCGAGCGCTGCCGCGAAATCCTCAAGCGCCTGACCAGCCTGTCGTCCGAGGGCGAGGCGCATCTTTCGCGGCTACCATTGACCTCGCTGGTCGAGGAGGTCACTGCCCCGCATCGCGATTTCGGCATTTCGATCAAGCTTCGGCCTGGCGAGCGCATCGGGCCCGAGCCGGTCGGGCGCCGCAATCCGGGCGTCATCTACGGCCTCGGCAATCTGGTCGAGAACGCAGTCGATTTCGCCCGCAAGAGCGTCACCGTAGGCTGGAGCTGGAACGAGGCCACCGTCACCTTCTCGATCATCGATGATGGACCGGGCTTTCCGGCCGAGATCATCGACCGCATCGGCGAGCCCTATATGTCGACGCGCCAGGGCAATGAAGCCGGCGGCGGCCTGGGGCTCGGCCTGTTTATCGCCAAGACCTTGCTCGAACGCTCGGGCGCGACGCTCGATTTCCGCAATTCGAGCGGCCTGGGCGAGGGCGCCGTGGTACAGATATCGTGGCCGCGTGGTGTGTTCCTCAATCCGGAAATCACTTCGGCCAGCATGTTCGACACCGCCTGAGAGCCTTGAAGGAGCTCTAAAAATTGGACAATGAAGCTCAGGAACTATATCTGCGTAAAATTAAGGCAGCAGGAATTTTGAGACTATGACAGGCGACGAAAATATTGGCGCAATGGTTGAAGGCGAGGACACCTCGCTGCTCATCGTCGATGACGACAAGCCGTTCCTCACGCGCCTGGCCCGCGCCATGGAAACCAGGGGCTTCGTGGTCGAGACGGCCGAGAGCGTCGAGGAGGCTGTTGCCAAGGCACGCGCCAATCCGCCCGCCTACGCCGTGGTGGACATGCGGCTGGGCGACGGCAACGGCCTCGACGTGGTCGCGGCCATTCGCGAAAAGCGTCAGGATTCCCGCACCATCATCCTGACCGGCTACGGCAACATCGCCACCGCGGTGACCGCGGTGAAGCTCGGCGCCGTCGATTATCTCTCCAAGCCCGCCGACGCCGACGATATTTTCGCGGCGCTCACCCGCACCGCCGGCGAACGTGCTGCACCCCCCGAAAACCCGATGTCGGCAGACCGCGTCCGCTGGGAGCATATCCAGCGCGTCTATGAAATGTGCGAACGCAACGTCTCGGAGACCGCGCGCCGGCTCAACATGCATCGCCGCACCTTGCAGCGGATACTGGCCAAGCGCGCACCGCGCTGAGAGACTGCTTGGAAACTCTACTCTGGCGGCCATCTGATGGCGTTTTCTGCGCTTCCGTTGCTCACGGACCAAATGTCCGCTGCGCTACGGTTCTCGAAACCACCACCATATGACTCGCCAGAGCGAATTTCGAAACAGTCTCTAGGGGCGCGGAACACAGTCCGATGCTTGCTCCACTGCCGGAGTTTGAGCATCATCGTGAGTGACGTGGCTTAACGGAGGCGAGATGCAGGATCTGAAGCAGCGGCCGGTTTCCGTCTTCCGCGAATTTCTCGATAGTGAAGCGGCCGGCGGTATCATCCTGATGGTGGCGGCGGCACTGGCTCTGATCGTCGCCAATTCGCCGCTCGCCGAAACCTACTTTGCCGCCCTCCACGCCTATCTAGGTCCGCTCAGCGTCTCGCATTGGGTCAATGACGGGCTGATGGCGGTGTTCTTCCTGCTCGTCGGGCTGGAGATCAAGCGCGAGATGCTGGACGGCCAGCTTTCCACCTGGCCCCGGCGCGTGCTGCCTGGCGTCGCCGCTGCCGGCGGCATGGTGGTTCCGGCGCTCGTCTATGTCGCCATCAACCGCAACAATACGGCGGCGCTGTCCGGCTGGGCGATCCCGACCGCCACCGACATCGCTTTCGCGCTCGGCGTGCTGTCGCTGCTCGGCAGCCGCGTGCCGGCCTCGCTGAAGGTGTTCCTCACCGCGCTTGCCATCATCGACGATCTCGGCGCCGTCATCATCATCGCCATCTTCTACACCAGCGGCCTGTCGCTGGCATATCTGGGGTCGGCCTTCGCGGTCATCGCCGCGCTTGTTGTGCTCAACCGCATGCGGGTGATGACGCTTGTACCCTACCTGGTGCTCGGCGCGATCCTGTGGGTGCTGGTGCTGAAATCGGGCGTCCATGCCACGCTTGCCGGCGTCGCGCTGGCGCTGACCATTCCGCTCGAACGCTCCGCCGGGATCGGCCACGATCTCGACCATTCGCCGCTGCACCGGCTCGAGCACGGCCTGCACAGAATAGTGCCCTTTGTCGTCATCCCGATCTTCGGCTTTGCCAATGCCGGCGTTTCGCTCGCCGGCCTGAGTTTTGGCGCGCTGATCGAGCCGTTGACGCTGGGCGTCGCCGCCGGCCTCGTGGTCGGCAAGCTGGTCGGCGTGTTCGGCTCCTCGGCACTTGCCATCCGGTTCGGCCTTGCCGATCTGCCCGCCAATGCCGGCTGGACGCACATGATCGGCATCTCGCTGCTGTGCGGCATCGGCTTCACCATGAGCCTATTCATCGGCCTGCTCGCCTTCGCCAGTGACGTGGCGCTGCAGGACGCGGTCAAGGTCGGCATCCTCGCCGGCTCCTTCATCGCCGCCATCCTTGGCGCCGCCGTGCTTTTGCTGGCGCCGATGGTTGGTGGGGTGGACGAGGGCGAAGAGTAAGACGAAAACCTACTCGCTCTCACCTTCAAGCACCGGCACCGACACACCGGCGAGTTCGGCCGCCAGCAGCCGTGAAGCGCCGGCCCGCGCGATCCGCAGCATCAGCGCCTTGCGCGTGGCCGCCGCCATGCGGTGTTCGGGCGCATCGCGCAGGACCTCGGCGCCATAGCCATCGGAGAGGATGAAGCCGCACTCCTCTGGAAAGATCTCCGAGGGCACGCCGGGATGGGTGGCGAAGAAGAAGCGGTCGGAGTGCAGCCGGTAGTCGGGCCATTTGCGGTCGACCCTGAAATCCTCGATCGAGGACTTTATCTCGATGATCCAGATGTCGCCTTGCCGGGTCAGCGCGACGAGGTCGGCACGGCGGCCGGTGGCCAACGACAGCTCGGGCAGCACATGCGCGCCCATCTCCATGAGCAGCCGCTGCACGCCGCGCCGCACCAGCATGGCACGTTCGGACTGGCGACCGTCGATGAGTGGGTTGATTTGAATGGGAGAGATGATCGGCATGGCGGCACCATGCCAGACCTTGTTCACGGTTTGAACCCTTTTTATACGGGCGATTATCCGGTTGACAAACCCCGGCCCAAGTTAATGGGCGCTCGTTTTGGACAGCAGGTTTAAAACCAATACACCAGCCATGATCAGGCCCATGCCGACGAAGCCTGCCAGGTCGGGCTTTTGCCCATAGACAATCCAGGCGACCAGCGCGACCAGAACGATGCCGCCGCCCGCCCATACCGCGTAGGCGACGCCGACCGGTATCCGATCCAGTACCTGGGATAGGAAGAAGAATGCCGCAGCGTAACCGAGCAGCACCAATATCGACGGGCCAAGCCTGGTGAAGCCCTCGGAGGCTTTCATCGCGCTCGTTGCGACGACCTCGCCGACAATAGCTAAGGCAAGAATGGCATAGGCAGGCATGCGGGGAACCTCCATTGATGGGAGGCATCCAATGATCAGAACTCTACAACGGCGTCACGTTCACTTTCCCGTGATGAGCGCTACCCGGCTGCGGGTGGTGCGCAGCCTCATCGACCGCAGGCTGCTCTTTAAATTAGCTAGCGCGCATATAAGAAAAAAGTGGTATTTTGGGAGGCAGCCGGAGCTCCCCCATTACACCCCGCTCCGGTCAGGCCCGGTAGCGGTCCACCCAAAGGAAAGGCTGCCGGGCCGCCGCTTCTATCTACTGCGGGGCAAAGTGGGCCAAAGCCTGAGGTTCACACAAAATCTGACAGTCCGGAGATGTCCATTGGACGTGCCTCAGTTGGCCGACATGTAGGCAGCGCCGACCCAGCCCACCAAAGGTAACGCCGGTCATCAGGATGACAACTCACCCTCGCGCCTCAAATGGATATTCGTCGCCAAAATGGCCGACGCGGATGCCGGTGAGACAACATTGCCTAAGTCGCGTCGGCCATCTGCGGCGGATTTGGATTGCCGCGCGTCAAGTCTAGCGCGGCTCAAAAGGTGGGCAATGCGCGTCACGGCTTGGTTAAGAACGTACAATCGAGTCCCCGTGTGCCTTTTTGCAACCAACCCATGGCCCGCTCGTTGACCCATTGCCGGGTTGATCCCCTGGCACTCCAGAGACTGCCCGCCGCCCTACGGCGGCGGGCCTTTTTTGCCTGATTGGAAGTCTAGCCAACAGCAACAGCGAAGGCCTCGGCGGATGCCGAGAGCCTTCGCGTTTGCCGGCTTTCGTCAGAAGCGGATCCAGAAGGATCGGCGGAAACATCTGCGGCGCCAATAACCATGACGCCAATAGCGACGGCAAACCCGTCTCCAATGGCGACGGCGGCCGCGGCGGTGCCACCTGCGATGCCGCACGAACTCGATGCCGTCCTGGACGTCAGGAGTCTCCTGGTCGAGGATATCGTCGGACGGTCTGTCGAGTTCATCGAGAATGCCGGGTCCCGTATTCGGGATGCCGGCCAACGCAGTGGCAGGACGCGCAAGTGCGACCACGGTCGCGGCCCCTGCCATTCCAAGCATTCCAGTCAGAAACAATCGCCGATCCATGCCAACCTCCGTCCTTGATCATTGCGACAAGGATGAAATAGTGCGGTCGATTGACGCGCCCAGATATGGAGGGAAATTGTGCCGATCGAACTGTCGCTGGGTTACGCAGCCCCCGCCATGTCATCAAGGATCGGGCAATCCGGCCTTTCGTCGCCATGGCAGGCGTGAATCAGCTTTTGCAGGGTCGAGCGCATCGACTGCAGTTCGCGCACCTTCTCCTCGATCGCCGTGACATGGGCGGCGGCGATCTCGCGCACGTCGTGGCTGGCGCGGCTGCGGTCCTGATAAAGCGCCATCAACTGACGGCAATCGTCGATGGAAAAGCCGAGATTGCGTGCGCGGCGCAAAAAGGTCAGCCGGTGAATGTCGTCTCCGGAATAGTCGCGGTAGCCGTTGACGGCCCGCGCCGGGGCGATCAGGCCGATCTCTTCGTAGTAGCGGATGGTCTTGGCCGGCAGGCCCGAGCGGTGGGCGGCGTCACCGACATTCATGACGATTCTCCTCGATTCCTGACGAAGCCGTTGGCCCGGTCATTGAATTTCCTCCACAATCCTGTGAGGGCTGTTGCCGAAATGCCATAGTGATGCGCTTACCAGCACGTCAACTCCGGCATATAGGCATCGCGCGCTTGGCAAGCAAAGCAAATGCCAGCATGAATGATGGTGAGAAAGCGGCCGACTCGTGCCGCCGAAGTTGGGGCGGGGCACCGGATCACCTGATGCGCATGAAGTCGTTTGCAATCGTCGCCGCACTGGCGCTTTCCACTGCTATCGCCGGTTGCAGCACCATCGGCTCGCAGCTGTTCTCCAACAGCTATGGCGCGGTCACCGACGCCGGTTACCAGCTGCCGCGCATCCCGATCGAGAAAGTGCCGATGAAGTATCATCGGCAGGAAGTGAACTACGACAGCCCGGAAAAGCCGGGCACCATCATCGTCGATACGCAGAACAAGTTCCTATACTTCATCGAAGGTGACGGAAGGGCCATTCGCTACGGCATCGGCGTTGGTCGCGAAGGCTTCGAATGGCACGGCACCGCCCATATCGCGCTCAAGCGCGAATGGCCGACCTGGACGCCGCCGCGGCAGATGATCCAGCGCCAGCCCGAATTGGAAAAGTTTGCCGGCGGCATGGAGCCGGGCCTGAAGAACCCGCTCGGTGCGCGCGCCATGTACCTGTTCAACAAGGGCGGTGATTCGGGCTATCGGCTGCATGGTAGCCCGGAATGGAATTCGATCGGCAAAGCAATGTCGTCGGGCTGCATCCGCCTGATGAACCAGGACATTATCGACCTCTATGACCGCGCCTCGGTCGGCGCCAAGGTCATTGTTCTTTAGATCATGATCCCGAGAAACCGGTATCGGTTCTCGGAAAAATCATGATCAGGTAGAGGCAGCTTTCGTACGCGGACCGTCTAGGCAACAACGGACGTCCCAAACAGAAAACCGGGCAATTTGGCCCGGTTTTTTGTTTTTTGCTTTGCTGTAGCTTCGACGCAATGGGCGTCAGGAGACCTGCTCGACCTGCTGCACCTCCGGCACGAAGTGTCGCAGAAGGTTCTGGATGCCGTGCTTCAGCGTCGCCGTCGATGACGGGCAGCCGGCGCAGGCACCTTTCATGTGCAGGAACACTGTACCGTTCTCGAAGCCGCGGAAGGTGATGTCGCCGCCATCCTGGGCGACCGCCGGACGCACCCGCGTATCGAGCAATTCCTTGATGGTGATGACCAGCTCCTCGTCGGCCTTGTCATAGAACTCGCCGGTCAGGCTGGTCTCGGCGGCAGGGCCGGCCTTGGCCATGACAGGCGCGCCGGACATGAAATGCTCCATGATGGCGCCGAGGATCGCCGGCTTCAAATGCTGCCAGTCGGGACCATCCTTGGTCACGGTGATGAAGTCATAGCCGAAGAAAACACCGGTAACGCCGGGAATCTCGAACAGCCGGCCCGCCAGCGGCGAGGCAATTGCAGCACTGTCGGCATCGCGGAAATCGGCGGTGCCTTCCAGAAGCACTTCCTTGCCGGGCAGGAATTTCAGCGTCGCCGGGTTTGGCGTCGATTCGGTCTGGATGAACATGGCCATCTCCGTGCCCGTTTCGGGCAGCTAGTTTGGAATAATTCTAAATAGGCTTAATCGGCTGAACATTCAAGCGAAACACATCGCCGGAATGGCTGGCTGGCGGAATGTTTTTGCGCGCCCCGGGACGCGCTCGAAGGTCTGTTGAGATGCAGGTCAGGCTGGCCTCACCTGAATATCAGCACACCTCAGGCGAGGCTGTCGATCTCCTCATCCGACAGATTCTGCGGCACCACGGTCACCGGAATCGGGAAGGCGGCACCCTTGCCGGCCACAGCGCCGACCAACGGCCCCGGGCCTTCCTTGCCAGCACCGGCGGCCAGCACCAGGATGGCGATGTCCTGATCTTCCTCGATCAATTTGTGGATCTCTTCCGTCGGCTTGCCTTCGCGCACCACCATCTCCGGCTCGATGCCAAGCTTCTGGCGCACCTTGCTGGCATAGCTGTCGAGTGCCGCGCGCGCCGTGGCGGTCGCCTCCTCGCGCATGATCTTCTCGACGCCCAGCCAGTGCTGGAAATCGTCCGGCTCGATGACATAGAGCAGCACCAGCGTGCCGCTGGTGCTCTGCGCCCGCTTCGAGGCGTAGGCGACGGCGCGCTCACACTCGGGCGTGTCGTCGATGATCGCCAGGAACTTGCGGCGATGGCCGGCTTCGCGGCTGAGGCGTTTGGAGACCATATCTATCTACTCGGTGTTACTGAGGCCGCAATCTGCCACCGGCGCAGACCGGCGGCAAGCCGCCGGCCTTAGGCCAGTATGGTGCAGTGCGACAGCGAGATCAGGCCTGCAGCAGCCCGATGATGTCGCGCACGGTCTTCATCGTCGCCTCGGCCAGCACGCCGGCGCGCTCGCCGCCGTCCCTGAGCACCGCGTCGACATAGGTGCGGTCGTCGGAAATGCGGCGCATCTCGCTGGCGATCGGCGCCAGTTTTTCCACCGCAAGGTCGGCCAGCGCCGGCTTGAACACCGAAAACTGCTGGCCGGCGAATTCCTTCAGCACATCCGCCTTCGACATCTCGGCGAGGCCAGCATAGATGCCGACCAGGTTTTCCGCCTCGGGCCGGGCGGCCAGGCCGTCCAGCTCGCTCGGCAACGCTTCCGGGTCGGTCTTGGCCTTGCGGATCTTCTTCGAGATGGCGTCGGCGTCGTCGGTCAGGTTGATGCGCGACAGGTCCGACGGGTCCGACTTCGACATTTTCTTGGAACCGTCGCGCAGCGACATGATGCGCGCCGCTGGCCCGCCGATGACCGGCTCGGTCAGCGGGAAATAGCCGTTCACGGTTTCTTCGCCGACCTGCATCTCGACGCCGACGCCAAGGGCGGCGATGCGGTCGGAGAAGTCGTTGTTGAATTTCTGCGCGATGTCGCGGGTCAGCTCCAGATGCTGCTTCTGGTCCTCGCCCACCGGCACATGGGTGGCGCGATAGAGCAGAATGTCGGCGGCCATCAGGGAGGGATAGGCTAGCAGGCCGAGCGATGCGTTCTCGCGGTCCTTGCCGGCCTTGTCCTTGAACTGCGTCATGCGGTTCATCCAGCCGATGCGCGCCACGCAATTGAAGATCCATGCGAGCTCCGCATGCTGCATGACCCGCGACTGGTTGAAAACGATGTGCTTCTTCGGGTCGATGCCCGAGGCCAGGAACGCCGCGGTGATCGACCGCGTCTGGTCGGCGAGGTCTTCATAAACGAGTTGTGCCGTCAGCGAATGCAGGTCGACGACGCAATAGATGCAATCGGATGTTTCCTGCAGGGCGACGAATTTTTTGATGGCGCCGAGATAGTTGCCGAGATGCAGATTGCCGGTCGGCTGGACACCGGAAAAGACGAGTGGCTTGAAGGCGGTCATGATTGTCCTCATGGCTTGTGGAGGGCCGTTTCGCGCGCGGCGAAAGTCTTTCGACGGCGCGCTTATGGACGAACACAGCGTTGCGATCAAGACCGGCGTTGCCGACCGGTTGCCCGGTCTATTCGTCCGGTTCGATTCTTGCGGCAGGGGGTGCTCCCTTGGCCTCGCCCCGTTTGACATTGCGACGGATCATGCCGAAATCGGCGCCGCCGGTGGCAAACGCGGTGATGAAGTAGAGCAGCGCTCCGCCAGCAACCAGCGACAGAAGCGTCGTCGCCTTGACGACCAGCGGCGAGCCGGGGCCGAGCCTGATGGCGAACCAGTGCTCGGCAAAATAGAGCGCCGCCCCCATCACCGCCGCCGACAGCACCAGCCGTGGAATGCGCTTCATCAGGGGCACGTCGCGCCCCCAATGGCCGCGCCGGATCAACATGCCGAGCAGCATCACCGCGTTGACCCAGCCGGCGACGGCCGAGGCCACCGCGATGCCGGGCGCGCCCATCCTTGGAAACAGCGTCAGTGCCGTCGTCACGTTCACCGCCACCGAGATGGCGGCAAAGATCATCGGCGTGCGCGTGTCCTCGCGGGCGAAATAGCCTGGAGTGAATGCTTTGATCAGCACGAAGGCCGGCAGGCCGAGGCCGAAGATCGCCAGGATCGCCGCCACCGCCGGCGTCGAACCGTTGGCGGCAAACGCGCCCCGCTCATAGACCAGCCGCACGATCGGTTCCGACATCACCCAGAGTGCGGCTGCTGCCGGCAAGGTCAGGAACAGCGTGAATTCGACCGAACGGTTCTGCAGATTGGCCGCCTCGATCAGATTGCCCGATTTCAGCGCCCGCGACAGTTCGGGCAACAGCACGATCGCCACCGCGACGCCGACCACGCCGAGCGGCAACTGGTAGATGCGGTCGGCATAAGCGAGCGAGGACACCGCGCTGTTCTGTGCCGAGGCGATCGCCGTGCCGATCAGCTGGTTGATCTGAGTGATGCCGCCGGTGATTGCCGCTGGCAGCGCCAGGATCAGCAGCCGCTTGACCGCGGGCGTCATTTTCGGACGGCGGAAGCCGATCGAGATGCCGGCATGACGCACCGCCACCCAGACGATCGCCAGTTGCACCAATCCGGCGGCAAGCACGCCCCAGGACAGCCCGTAGCCGACGGTGACCGCGTCGGAGCCCCTGTACCAGGCATAAGCGAGCACGCCGATCAGGATGACGTTGAGGAACACCGGTGCTACCGCGGCGGCGAAATAGCGGCGCAGCGAATTCAGCATTCCCGCCATCATGGCGCCGAGCGACATGCAGATCAGATAGGGGAACATGATCGTCGCCAGCGTCACCGTGGTGTCGAATTTCCCCGGCGTGCCGGCAAAACCGGGCGCCACCAAATAGCGCACGATCAGCGGCATCGACAGTTCCATGATGATCGTCAGCGCCAGCAGAGCCGTGAACAGGACGCCGAAGACTTCCTCGGAGAAGCGCTTGGCGCCATCGGTACCGTGGGTCTCGATCTCCTTGGCGAACAGCGGCACGAAGGCGGCGTTGAAGGCGCCCTCGGCAAACAGCCGGCGAAAGGTGTTGGGAAACTGGAAGGCGGCATTGAAGGCATCGGCGACCGGCCCGGTGCCAAGCGCTGCGGCCATCAGCATCTCACGGCCGAAACCGAGCGCGCGGCTCATCAGCGTGCCGGAAGCGACCGTTGCGAATTTCTTGACGAGGCTCATGCGTTTGGAGACTGCCTACAGGATAAGGACAAAGTGATGGTGGCGGTCACTCGGCGGCCGCCACCTTGGCCTTGCCGCCGCGTTCGGGCACGATGCCTTCGAGCGTTGCCATCAGCCGGTTGCGAATGGTGGCGATGCGGGCCGGGCTGTCGATCTTCTGGCCGGTGAGATCGGTGACATAGAAGGTGTCGATGACCTTTTCACCAAAGGTGGTGATGTGGGCCGATGCGATGTCGAGCGACAGGTCGGAAAGCGTCCCGGTGATCTCCGACAGCAAACCCGGCCGGTCCAGGCCTTCGACCTCGACGACCGAAAAACGGTTCGACAGTGTGTTGCGGATTTCGGCGCGTGGCGGGATCTTGAACACCTTGGCGCCGCGCCGTGGCTTGGTGCGCTTCTCGATCATCTCCGGCAGCCAGCTCTTGCCGGACAGCACGTCCTCGATCAGCCGGCCGACACGCTCGGCACGCCGGCGCTCGTCCTCGTCGCGGTCGAATTCTCGCGAGATCAGGATGGTGTCCAGGGCGCGGCCGTCCGACGTCGTGAATATCTGCGCGTCGACGATGTTGCCGCCGGCTCCGGCGCAGGCCCCGGCGATGACCGAGAGCAGGCGGGGATGGTCCTGCGCCAGCACGGTAATTTCGGTCACTGCCTCGAACTGGTGGGTCTTGACCATGGTGGCAAGCTTCTTGCCCGCCACGTCGGCCTCGCGGATGAATTCAGCATGGCGCAGCTGGTCGGCGAGATCGACGGTCAAAAGGTAGTTCTCGTAGTGTTGGCCGACATAGCGCTTGCGGACCTTGTCCGGCCAACTGGCAAGTGCCTCGGCGAGAAGCTCGCGCGCCGCCGCCGTGCGCTGGGCGCGCGACACTTCCGAAAATCCGCCGGTGAGCAGCAATTCGGTCTCGTAATAGAGCGTGCGCAGCAACTGGCCCTTCCAGCCGTTCCAGACACCGGGTCCAACGCCCCTGATGTCGCAGACGGTCAGGATCAAAAGCAGCTTCAGCCGCTCGACTGACTGCACGATCGCGGCGAAATCCTCGATGGTCTTGCGGTCGTTGAGGTCGCGGGTCTGCGCCGTCATCGACATTACGAGGTGGTTCTCGACCAGCCAGGCAACGGTTTCGGTATCGGCCGGGGACAGCCCCATATGCGGGCAGATGCGACGTGCGATCCTGGCGCCGGCCTCGGAATGATCCTCCGGCCTGCCCTTGGCGATGTCGTGCAGCAGCACCGCGACATAGAGCGCCTCGCGGCTCTTCTTCAGTCCCGGCATCAGCGTGTGCGACAGCGGATGGACCTTCTCGCCGTCGCCGCGTTCGATCTCGGCCAGAACGCCGATGCAGCGGATCAGGTGCTCGTCCACCGTATAATGGTGGTACATCGAGAACTGCATCATGGCGACGATCTTGCCGAAATCCGGGATCAGTCTGCCGAGCAGCCCGGCCTCGTTCATGCGCCGCAGATTGAGTTCGGCGTTGCGGTCCGAGGTCAGGATGTCGAGGAACAGCCGGTTGGCCTCCTCGTCGCGCCGCAGCGATTTGTTGACCAGGCCGAGCGAGCGGGTCAGCAGCTTCAGCGCATCGGGGTGGAACTCCAGGCCGTGCTTGTCGGCGAACCAGAACAATCTCAAAAGATTGACCGGATCGCGTTCGAACACCTGGTCGTCGGCGATGTTGATGCGGTGGTTGTCGACAATGAAGTCCGACGTGCCGGCCAGCTTGCGCTTGCGGCGCGAGAAGGTGAGGAAGATACGGTTGAAGCCCGGCACGTGCTTGGCCTGCTCTTCTTCGAGCGCGGCGCAGAAGATGCGGGTCAGGTCGCCGACATCCTTGGCGACGAGGAAATAGTGCTTCATGAAGCGCTCGACCGCCGACAGGCCGGGGTGAGTGGTATAGCCGAGCCGTTCGGCGATCTCGCGCTGGATGTCGAAATGCAGCCGTTCCTCGGCCTTGCCGGTGAGAAAATGCATGTGGCAGCGTATCGCCCACAGAAAATCCTCGGCCTTCTGGAACTCCCGGTATTCGCCCTCGGTGAAGACGCCCTTGTCGACCAGTTCCTCGCCGGTGCGCACCCGGTAGAAATATTTGCCGATCCAGAACAGCGTCTGCAGGTCGCGCAGGCCGCCCTTGCCGTCCTTGACGTTGGGCTCCACGAGATAGCGGCTTTCACCGGCCTTGGCATGGCGGTCATCACGTTCGGCAAGCTTGGCCTGGACATATTCGGGGCCTGTCGTGCGCACCACCTCATGGTCGAAGCGCAGCATCAGCTCGTCATAGAGTTTTTCCTCGCCCCACAGGAAACGGGCTTCGAGGATCGAGGTGCGGATGGTGACGTCGTTGCGCGACAGCCGCAGGCATTCGTCGATGTTGCGGGTGGCATGGCCGACCTTCAGCCCCAGATCCCAAAGCATGTAGAGCATATATTCGACGGTCTGTTCGCCCCACGGCGTCTGCTTGTAGGGCAGCAGGAACAACAGGTCGATGTCGGACCCAGGCGCCAGCGTGCCACGGCCATAGCCGCCGACAGCGACGACGGCCATGCGCTCCGCCGAAGACGGGTTCTTGGCCCGGTAGACATGGGTGACAGCGAAATCATAGAGCGCCCGGATGATCTCGTCCATGAGATGCGACAGCCGCGCCGCGCAGGCGCTGCCGCTGCCGTCGTCCCTGAGCATCCGTTCGGCAATGGCGCGCCCCTCAGCCAGCCGCCCCTTGAGCAGCTGAAGCACACCGCTGCGCGCAGCCAGTCCGGAGCCGTCGCCTGCCGTGGCCGCGGTCAGCGCGGTCATCTCGCGGCGCAAGGCTTCGCCGTCGATCAGTTCGTCGAGCTTCAGGGAGATTCTTGCCATATGTACAGGTCGGCCTTGCCTTTTCGGCGGCGTCTATAGCGCGTTTTCGCGGCGCTGGGTATGGGGCGGGAGGACGAGCCCTCCGCGGTGGTCGAATGGGATGATTCTTTCTTCTTTCGAACAGGATCCATGCATTTGGGTTGGAGAAGCGGCGGCCTCTTAGCACGCGCGCGCCATGAAATGAGAAAATTTTATCCCTTGACCTTCCAGTTACTGGAAGCCCTATCTCCGCGCCACACACCGACCCATCGAGGCATTTTTCGCATGACGCTTTCCGATCACGATCATCACACGCATGGCAGCTGCTGCTCGGCAAACGGCGCAGCGCCTGCCGCGAAAGCCGTCGTCCGCGACCCGGTCTGCGGCATGACCGTCGACCCGGCCGCCGGCAAACCGACGGCCGAGCATGATGGCCATCTCTACCATTTCTGCAGCCAAGGCTGCCGCACGAAGTTCGTCGCCGAGCCGGAAAAATTCCTGACGGCCACCGATCCGGTGTGCGGCATGAGCGTCGACCGCGCGACAGCCAGGCACTTCGCCCGCCACGAAGGTCAGGGGTTCTACTTCTGCTCGGCCGCTTGCCACGCGAAATTCGAGGCGGAGCCGCAAAAATATCTCGGCGACAGGCCGGCGCCCCAGGATATGCCCAAGGGCACGCAATACACCTGCCCGATGCACCCTGAAATCGTCCGCGACAAGCCCGGTTCCTGTCCCATCTGTGGCATGGCCCTGGAGCCGATGGGCGTGCCGACAGGCGATGAAGGGCCAAATCCCGAGCTGGTCGATTTCACCAGGCGGTTCTGGGTCAGTGCCTCGTTGTCGGTTCCCTTGCTGATCGTCGCCATGGCCCCGATGCTCGGACTGACGTTTTCGTCCCTTATCGGCGAGCGGACGATGGTCTGGCTGGAGCTGGCATTGGCCAGTCCTGTCGTACTGTGGGCGGCGCTGCCTTTCTTCCATCGCGGCTGGGAGTCGCTCGTCAACCGCAGCCCCAACATGTGGACGCTGATCTCGCTCGGCGTCGGTGCCGCCTATCTCTACAGCGTCGTCGCCACCCTGTTTCCGGACATTTTCCCGCATCAGTTCCGCGGCCATGGCGGTGCCGTGCCGGTCTATTTCGAGGCTGCCGCCGTCATCGTCGCACTGGTCTTCCTCGGCCAGGTGCTGGAGCTGCGCGCCCGTGAAAAGACCGGATCGGCAATCCGCGCCTTGCTCGATCTCGCGCCGAAGACTGCGAGGCTGATCGCCGCCGACGGTTCCGAAAGCGATGTGTCGCTCGACACGGTCAAGGCCGGCGATCGCCTGCGCATCCGCCCCGGCGACGCGGTGCCGGTCGACGGCATCGTACTGGAAGGCCGTTCCTCGATAGACGAATCGATGATCACGGGCGAGCCGTTGCCGGTCGAGAAGACCGAGGGCGATGCGCTGACCGGCGGCACGCTCAACAAGAACGGTTCGCTGATCATGCGCGCTGAGAAGGTTGGCGCCGAGACGACACTGGCGCGCATCGTCGAACTCGTCGCCAAGGCGCAACGCTCGCGCGCGCCGATTCAAGGGTTGGCCGATCGCGTTTCTTTCTACTTTGTCCCGGCCGTCGTCCTTATCGCGATTGCTGCTTTCATCGCCTGGGCTGTGTTTGGACCCGAGCCCAGCCTGATCTTTGCCATCGTCTCGGCGGTGTCGGTGCTGATCATCGCTTGTCCCTGTGCGCTCGGCCTCGCCACGCCGATGTCGATCATGACCGCCACCGGGCGCGGGGCGCACGCCGGCGTGCTGATCAAGGAAGCCGCAGCACTCGAACGCTTCGCCTCCGTCGACACGCTGATCGTCGACAAGACGGGTACGCTGACCGAAGGCCGGCCGAAACTAACCGATGTCGTTGCGGCAAGGGGCATTTCCGAAGACGAATTGCTGGCGCTTGCCGCAGGTCTGGAGAAGGGGTCGGAGCATCCACTGGCCGAGGCCATCGTCGACGGCGCCGCCACGCGCGGTGTGACCGTTGCCGAGGCCAGCGGCTTCGAGGCGGTCACCGGCAAGGGCGTTTCCGGTACCGTGTCGGGAAAGAAGGTCGCGCTCGGCAATGCCGCGATGATGGCCGATCTCGGAATCGACACCGCATCCATATCGGCTCAGGCCGAGACGCTGCAGACAGAAGGCAAGACGGCGATGTTTGTTGCCGTCGACAAGAAATTGGCCGGCATTGTCGCTGTCGCCGATCCGGTCAAGACGACCACTTCCGAGGCGATCAGGGCGCTGCATGAGAGCGGCTTGAGGATCATCATGGCGACCGGCGACAATGAACGCACGGCCAACGCGATCGCCAGAAGCCTTGGCATCGATGAGGTTCGCGCCGGCCTGCTGCCGGAACAGAAGGCAGCCCTCGTGGAGGAACTGCGCGCCAAAGGCGCGGGCGTCGCCATGGCCGGCGACGGCGTCAACGATGCGCCCGCGCTTGCCGCGGCCGATGTCGGCATCGCCATGGGCACAGGCGCCGACGTCGCCGTCGAAAGCGCCGGTATCACTCTGGTCAAGGGCGACCTCAACGGCATCGTCCGCGCCCGCACGCTGGCCCAGGCGACGATCCGCAACATCCGCCAGAACCTGTTCTTTGCCTTCCTCTACAACGTGCTTGGCGTGCCGGTCGCTGCCGGCGTGCTCTATCCGCTCACTGGCACGCTTTTGTCACCGATGCTGGCGGCAGCGGCGATGAGCCTGTCCTCGGTGTCGGTGATATCAAACGCCCTGCGGCTTAGAACATTGAAACTCTGATCCAAGCCCCCAAATACGAAACCCAATCAACAGGAGACCTGGAATGACCTTGGCTAAGAAAATCGTGCTTTTGCTGATGGCGGCCGGAATGCTGGTTGCCGTCTTCCTCGAAAGCGTTCCGGCGCAGAGCGAAGAGATGAAACACGACATGGGCGCCATGGCGACGGACGCGACCAGCCCTTCGACGGAAGGCTACAAGGCGATGGACAAGATGCACACCGACATGATGGCGTCCGAGTACACCGGCAATGCCGACGTCGATTTCGTCAAGGGCATGATCCCGCACCATCAGGGTGCCATCGACATGGCCAAGGTCGAGCTTGCCAACGGCAAGGATCCGGAAATCCGCAAGCTGGCCGAAGGCGTCATTGCCGCGCAGGAAGCCGAGATCAAGCAGATGCAGGCCTGGCTCGCCGCCCATCCGGTGAAGTAGGCCTTTTCGCGAATAGGAATTCGGCGAGAAGTCCTCTGGATTTCTCGCCCGGCCTGTGATGCGATCCGGCCCCCAATTGGAGGCCCGCCATGTCATCGACCATCAGAACCACCACGCTGCCCTCGGGTGAAGCCGTTCAGGTGCTTGGTCAGGGGACATGGAAGATGGGCGAGGCTATCGGCCGCCGTACCGATGAGGTGAATGCTCTCAAGCTCGGCCTCGACCTCGGCATCACGCTGATCGACACCGCTGAAATGTATGCCGGCGGCGGCGCCGAGGAGGTGGTGGCCGAGGCTATTGCCGGGCGCCGCGACGAGACCTTTCTGGTCTCGAAAGTTCTACCATCAAACGCTTCGCGCGCGGGCGTGCAGCGCGCCTGCGAGAACAGCCTGAAACGCCTGCGCACCGACCGCATCGATCTCTATTTGCTGCATTGGCCCGGCAGCGTGCCGCTGACGGAAACGGTCGCGGCCTTCGAGGCCCTGAAAAAGGCCGGCAAGATCCGCCACTGGGGCGTCAGCAATTTCGACGCCGACGAGATGGAAGAGCTGGTCGGCTTGCCCGACGGCGGTAATGTCCAGACCAACCAGGTGCTCTACAATCTGGTCCGGCGTGGCCTCGAATTCGATCTGGCGCCCTGGAGCCGGCAGCGCGGCATTCCCTTGATGGCCTATTCGCCGGTCGAGCAGGGTGCATTGGCGCGCAACGCCAGGCTCGACGCAATTGCCACCCGCTACAATGCGACCCCGGCGCAAATCGCTTTGGCCTGGGTGATGCATCAGGAGGGCGTCATCGCCATTCCCAAGGCAAGCAGCCAGGAACATGTCCGCCAGAATGTCGCGGCGCTGGACATAATGCTTACAGCGGAAGACCTCGCAGATCTCGACCGCGCCTTCCCGCCGCCGAAATGCAAGCGCGGCCTGGAGATGATTTAGGCATAACCGTCGCGCAGAGACGTGACATTGATGTCTCCGATCTTGTAGACCGTGTGACGCGTGCCGGCTGAGATTCGTTCCAACGCTTGCTCTCTTTCTACCGCAAATTCCGGATTGAGTTTTTCGCTTCAGCGGGCTGGACTTATCGAATCTCGGTTTTCAGCTTTTCAAAGGCATCCCGGACATATCCTGCCAGCGGATGCCTGGCGTTTTGCTGCTGCCATGTTTCGACAGCCAGGCGCAGCGCGACGATTGCCACCAAGGAGACCAGTCGCAAACTGTCGCGCGCCTGGTCTGGCCGCAACTCGCGTAAGCCGTCGAAAATGGCTTGCTCGAACTGCAGGTAGCCGGTGTGCCTGCGCGAGCGCAGCGTCTTGCTTTCCCGCATGACCTTGGCTGTCGCCATCATTTCCGATCCCAGCAAGCTGCCGACAAGATTGAGCAATGCGCCGCGGGCGATGTCGATCGCCGCTCCGGTGGGCGGCTCGGCGAGGATCGACGCTTTGACCATGCTTGCGTAGTTGCTCAGATTCGCAAACAGAACCTCGTCCTTGCTCTCGAAATAGTGGAAGAACGTCCGGCGCGAGATGCCTGCGGCCGCGGCTATCTCGTCAAGCGTGGTCGTGTCATAGCCATTGGCCAGGAAAGCCTTCAGGCCGGCTTCGGCGATGCGGTGGGCCGTTTCTCGCCGCTTCCGCTCGCGCAGGCCCTCTGGTTTTGGCGCATCGGTCATGGAGCGTTCCTGTCATGAACGTTCCTCAAATGCGACAAGAAATTTGGTGCACGTTCAAGCCCCGTCGTCACGCCTCGCCATAATGGCGCCATCAATTTATTGCACTGAGTGCAAATATTGACGCTCCCCCAACACGTCCCGCAGGGCGAACCCAGACAGAGGCATCCATGGCAGCTTGCTTGGCGTTCCCGTCGCGAGGCTCACATCAGTCATGGCCCGGTCGATCCGCGAGCGTGCCGCGCGGACCATCGCATGTTTGTGCTGGTCTTGAGCATGCTCGCGGTCGGCTGCGCATCCGCGCCCCTGGATCAGGTAGGCTCACTGCAATCCTATGACGAGTTGAAACCGTCGGACGGTTTGTTAGCCCGCTCACTAATGCGGGTGAGCAGGGACGACGTGCTTGCAGCAAAAACCGTTCGAATCATTCCGACGGGCTTTTCGCAGCCCGCCGCCGGAAAATCGACACTGACACCGGCCCAGCGCGGCCTGATCACGAATGCCGTCGACAGGACCGTTTGCTCCGGCCTGAGCCGGCGCTTTCAACTGGTCGCCCTGACCGAGCCGGCCGACCTGACGGTCCACGCGATGGTAACGCGTGTGGCGCCGACGAATGCGTTGGCAGCAGGCGTTTCGAAAGTCGCGTCCACGGCGGTTTCCGTCGCGCTGCCCGGCATGCACATTCCGGTTCCGCGCCTGCCGATCGGATTGGGCAGCCTGTCGCTTGAAGCCGAAGCGATTGGTGACAACGGCAAGCAGGCGGCGGCCATGATCTGGGGACGTGGCGCGAACGCCCTACTGGATTCCGGCCGGGTCGCCCGAGAGGGCGATGCCTACAACCTGGCGGCGAAGTTCGGGGACGATTTTAGCAAGCTCCTGGTCACCGGCAAGACGCCGTTCGGCAAACTGCCGTCGCTCCCCACCAGGTCGGAGCTACGCGCCATGTTCGGTGGCGAACCCAAATATCCGGCCTGCAAGGCATTCGGCAAATCGCCCGGCCTGGTCGGCTTCCTCGGCGATCGGATGGGATTGCCGCCGGCCTGGATCGACAAGGGAGCCGCGGTGCGCAACGACTAAGGCGGTCACGCAAGTGCAGAAAAAGTCCCCAATGCCGCTTTCCGCGACGGCTTTTCAACAGGGCAGAAGGATGCGCTTCCTTTGGCTGGTTGCCCCGGTCGTCCTGGCGCCGGCCCTGTTTGCGGAGAGTGGGTGGCCGCAAGGCAGCACCTCTCGCGAAATGCTGGAATTTCTCGGTACCGTACTGATCCTCATCTGTATCGGCGGTCGCTGCTGGGCATCGCTGTATGTTGGCGGACGCAAGAACCGGGAACTCGTCACAACCGGCCCCTATGCCTATACGCGCAACCCCCTCTATTTCTTCTCAGCCCTTGGACTGGCTGGCGTCGGGCTGACATTCGGGTCGTTGATCCTTTCGGCGTTTCTCCTTGCCTTCACCTATCTGGTCTTTTCCTATGTCGCGACGCGCGAAGCGATCGCGCTGGACACGATCTTTGGCGAGGCCTATCGGTGCTATTGTCGAAGCGTGCCGGCTTTCTTTCCTCGTCTGCGGCGCGATTACGACGACGTCTTGGACCCGTCGCCCGTCACGTTCGACTCGGTGGCGCTGAGGCGGACCGCCATCGACAGCTCTTACTTCCTTGTGGCGATACTGGCGGTCGAATTGCTCGGCTGGCTCCAGTCGGCAGGAGTGGTGACGCCGATGTTCCGATTGTTCTGATTACCGGTCCGCCAGCCCCTTCAGCCGGTAGAGCGCCTCCAGCGCCTCCCTTGGCGTCATCTCGTCAGGATTGATCTCACCCAGCGCCGCGCCCAGCGCGTCGTTCTTCACCGGCTTGGGCGCTTCCCGCTTTACCGCCACCGAAAACAGCGGCAGGTCGTCGACCAGGCGGTTGGTCTTGCCGGAAACCTCGCCTTCCTCCAACTGGTGCAGCACTTCCTTGGCCCGGTCTACCACCGCCTCCGGCAGGCCGGCCAGCCGCGCTACCTGCACGCCGTAGGAGCGGTCGGCGGCACCCTTGCCGACCTCGTGCAGGAAGACGACGTCGTTTTCCCATTCCTTGACTCGCATGGTGACATTGTGCAGCCGCGCCAGCTTGCCGGCGAGCGAGGTCATTTCATGGAAATGGGTGGCGAAGATCGCCCGGCAGCGGTTTTTCTCGTGCAGGTATTCGACCGCCGCCCAGGCGATCGACAGGCCGTCGAAAGTGGCGGTGCCGCGCCCGATCTCGTCGAGGATCACCAGTGCCCGTTCACCAGCCTGGTTGAGGATCGCAGCCGTCTCGACCATCTCGACCATGAATGTCGAGCGGCCGCGCGCCAAATCGTCCGAGGCGCCGACGCGCGAGAACAGCCGGTCGACGACGCCGATATGGGCCGATGTCGCAGGCACGAACGAGCCGGTCTGCGCCAGGATGGCGATCAGCGCGTTCTGTCGCAGGAACGTCGACTTGCCGCCCATATTCGGGCCGGTCAAAAGCCAGATGGCGCCGTTCTTGGAGCTACCCTCCGGCGACAGGTCGCAATCATTGGCGACGAATGGGCCTTCGCCCGAACGGCGCAAGGCCTGCTCGACCACCGGATGCCGCCCGCCAGCAATCTCGAAGGCAAGGCTGGAATCCACCACCGGCCGGCACCAGGCTTCGCTTTCCGACAAAAGCGCTAGCGCCGCCGACACGTCGAGCACGGCCAGCGCATCGGCCCCAGAGCGGATCTTTTCTGCCTCGCCGACCGCTTCCGCCGTCAGCGTTTCGAAGGCGGCCAACTCGATGCTGAGCGCCCGGTCAGCGGCATTGGCGATCTTGGTCTCGAGTTCGGCAAGCTCGGTCGTCGTGAAACGCATGGCGTTGGCCATGGTCTGGCGGTGGATGAAACGCGCCTTGGCGCCGTCGCTGCCGGTCATGATCGCATGATGGTTGGCGGTCACCTCGATGTAGTAGCCGAGCACATTGTTGTGCCGGATCTTCAGCGAGCGGATGCCGGTCTCGTCGATCAGCGAGCGCTCCAGCCCGGCGATCACCTTTCGCGATTCGTCGCGCAGCGCCCGCATCTCATCGAGTTCGGCGTGATAGCCGCCGCGAACGAAGCCGCCGTCGCGCTTGAGCAGCGGCAGTTCCTCGCCAAGCGCCTGCGTCAAATGCTGGGTCAGCGCCCGAGGCAGCGCATGGATGGCGGCGAGTGCGGCCGCGAGTTCCAGGGGCAGGGCGGTCGCGGCAAAGATTTCGGCGATCGCGCCTGCCGCCTCGAAACCGGCACGCAGCGCGCCAAGATCGCGCGGGCCGCCACGGTTGAGCGCCAGCCTGGACAGCGCGCGCGGCATGTCGGCGACGCTCTTCAGGCTCGACCGTACCGCCTGGCACAGCCGCGTCTCGGAACGGAAGAACGACACCGAATCCAGTCTGGCGCCGATCGCGGCCGGGTCGGTCAGAGGCGCCATCAGCCTGTCGGCGAGCAGTCTTGCACCGCCGCCCGTCACCGTCCGGTCGATCGCCTTGAACAGCGAGCCTTCGCGGCTGCCCGACAGCGTGCGCAGCAGTTCGAGATTGCCGCGCGTCGCCGGATCGATGAACAGGGTCGAGCCCTGCTCCTCGCGCTCGGGCCGCGACAGCGGTGGCCGCTCGGCCTTTTGCGTCTTTTCGACATAGGCGATGGCGCCCGAGATCGCCGACAGCTCGGCGCGCGAAAAGGCGCCAAAGCTGTCCGGCGTCGCCACGTCGAAGAAACGGGCGATGCGCCCGGTGGCCGAGGCCGAATCGAACAGCGACGGCGGCTGCGGGCTGGCGACGCGGCCGAGCACGTCGAACACCGGCTTCAGCTCCGGATCATGGAACACTGGCTCGGCAACGATCAGCTCGCGCGGATCGACGCGGAAGATGTCGGCCAGCAGTCGGTCGGCGGTGGTGTCGGTGACGCGAAAGGCGCCGGTCGAGATATCGATCCAGGCCAAGGCAAAGCTATGATCGGCGCCACCCTTCACGCGCCCCAGCGCCATCAGAAAACTCGATTCCGACGGCGCCAGCAATTTGTCCTCGGTGATGGTGCCCGGCGTCACCAGCCGCACCACGTCGCGGCGCACCACCGATTTGCCGCCGCGTTTCTTCGCCTCGGCCGGATCCTCGATCTGCTCGCAGACGGCGACGCGAAAACCCTGGCCGATCAGCTTCTGCAGATAATCGTCGGCCGCATGCACCGGCACGCCGCACATCGGAATGTCGAGCCCCTGGTACTTGCCGCGCTTGGTCAGCACGATGCCCAGCGCCCGGCTCGCCTTCTCGGCATCGTCGAAGAACAGCTCGTAGAAATCGCCCATGCGATAGAACAGCAGCGAGTCCGGGTTCGCCGCCTTGATCTCGATGAACTGCTCTATCATCGGCGTGGCGCCGGCGTGGGCGGTGGGCACCGGTGTCATCGCAGCGGGGGCGTCCGGCTCGTTCGGGCTGTGCATGTTCATGCGCTGCACGCTAGCAGATGTGATCGCGCGGTTTAATGCCGGGGCTTCGAAAAGCAGGGGACGACCGGGCTACCGGGTGTTCGCAATTTCCTGGACGATCCGCGATTCCCAAGCGCTGGCGGTTTACACGCGGCGGCGCGTGGTCTTAATTCGAATCGAAACAAAGCACCCGCCTCAACGAGGTGCTGCACCGGCGAGGAAATCAAGAACATCATGGCCAGGAAAACCGAGAACAACGGTCCATCCGTCAGCGCGCAGGAAGCGCTCGAATTCCACGCCATGGGCCGCCCCGGCAAGCTGGAAGTCGTCGCCACCAAGCCGATGGCAACGCAACGCGATCTGAGTCTCGCCTATTCGCCTGGTGTCGCGGTTCCGGTTCTGGCCATCGCCGAGGACCCCAGCCGCGCCTTCGACTACACGACACGCGGCAACATGGTCGCCGTCATCTCCAACGGCACCGCGATCCTTGGCCTCGGCAATCTCGGCGCGTTGGCTTCCAAGCCGGTGATGGAAGGCAAGGCAGTGCTGTTCAAGCGCTTCGCCGATGTCGATTCCATCGATCTCGAGGTCGATACCGAGGACGCCGAGGAGTTCATCAACTGCGTGCGGTTCCTCGGCCCGTCCTTCGGCGGCATCAATCTCGAGGACATCAAGGCGCCGGAGTGTTTCATCATCGAGCAGCGGCTGCGCGAATTGATGGACATCCCGGTCTTCCACGACGACCAGCACGGCACCGCCATCATCTCGTCCGCCGGCCTGATCAACGCGCTGGAGGTCACCGGCCGCGACATGAAGACCACGAAGATGGTCTGCAACGGCGCCGGTGCCGCCGGCATCGCTTGCATCGAATTGATGAAGGCGATGGGCTTCACGCCCGAAAACATCATTTTGTGCGACACCAAGGGCGTGGTCTTTCAAGGCCGTACCGAAGGCATGAACCAGTGGAAATCGGCGCATGCGGTCAAGACCGAGGCGCGTAGCCTCGCCGAGGCGCTCGACGGCGCCGATGTCTTCCTTGGTCTTTCCGCCAAGGGTGCGCTGACCACCGCAATGTTGCGGTCCATGGCCAAGAACCCGATCATTTTCGCTATGGCCAATCCCGACCCGGAGATCACGCCGGAGGAAGTGGCCGAGATCCGCACCGACGCCATCATGGCAACCGGGCGTTCCGACTATCCTAACCAGGTCAACAACGTGCTCGGCTTCCCCTACATTTTCCGCGGTGCGCTGGATGTCAGGGCCACCACCATCAATGACGACATGAAGATCGCCGCCGCCCAGGCGCTTGCAGCACTTGCGCGCCAGGACGTGCCCGACGACGTCGCCGCCGCCTATCAGGGCAATCGGCCGAAATTCGGGCCCAATTACATCATTCCGGTGCCGTTCGACCCTCGCCTGATCTCGGCCATCCCGATCGCGGTGGCCAAGGCGGCGATGGATAGCGGCGTCGCCCGCAAGCCGATCCTTGACCTCGACCGCTACGCGCA
Source organism: Mesorhizobium sp. M0621 (assembly GCF_040320745.1). Lineage (NCBI taxonomy): Bacteria > Pseudomonadati > Pseudomonadota > Alphaproteobacteria > Hyphomicrobiales > Phyllobacteriaceae > Mesorhizobium > Mesorhizobium sp. M0621. The sequence goes on from NZ_JAMYQF010000053.1 coordinate 46,148, forward strand.
GGAACTGTCCGCCCGCCGCGACCCGATCGCCTCGACCCTGCAGCGCATCTACGACCGCGTACGCCGCCAGCCCAAGCGCATCGTCTTCGCCGAGGGCGAGGAGGAGCAGGTCATGCGCGCCGCGGTCTCCTATGTGAACCAGCGGCTCGGCACCGCTATCCTGCTCGGCCGCGACGACGTCATCAAGGAAAACGCCAGGCACGCCGGCATCGACCTCAACAAGCAAGGCATCGAGATCATCAATGCACGGCTGTCGCGCCGCAACGGCGTCTACACCGATTATCTCTACGAGCGCATGCAGCGCAAAGGCTTCCTGTTCCGCGACTGCCAGCGGCTGATCAACAACGACCGCAACCACTTCGCCGCCTGCATGGTGGCGCTGGGCGACGCCGATGGCATCGTCACCGGCGTCACCCGCAACTACTCGACCGCGCTCGACGACATCCGTCGCGTCATCGACGCCAAACCCGGCCACCGCGTTATCGGCGTCTCGATCGTGCTCGCGCGGGGTAAAACGGTCCTCGTCGCTGACACCGCCGTGCACGACATGCCGAATGCCGAGCAGATCGCCGACATCGCCGAGGAGGCCGCAGGCTTTGCACGCCGCATGGGCTACGAGCCGAGGCTCGCCATGCTCGCCTACTCGACCTTCGGCCATCCGCAGGGCGAGCGCTCCGAACGCGTCCAGGAAGCGGTGCGCATCCTCGACAAGCGCCGCGTCGATTTCGAATATGACGGCGAAATGGCCGCCGACGTCGCCCTCAACGCCCGCGCCATGGCGCAATATCCGTTCATCCGGCTCACCGGCCCGGCCAATGTGCTGATCATGCCGGCGTTCCACTCGGCCTCGATCTCGACCAAGATGCTGCAGGAACTCGGCGGCTCGACGGTGATCGGCCCGCTGCTGGTCGGGCTGAACAAGCCTGTGCAGATCGTGTCTCTGAACGCCAAGGACAGCGACATCGTCAACATGGCGGCGATCGCGGCTTATACAGCGGGGGCTTGAAAAACCGTCCGCCAAAACGGGCGGACAGCCAACGATCCGGCTTTCGAACGAGGTCGCGCCCAGACGCCGCTGGGCCTCAACCTATAAGAGATTGATAATATTCAGCTGATATAGGGAATGTCCTGCCGACTTGCCGTTACGGCATTTACGGCGCGCTCAGACCGCCAAACGGGGGTGCGGCATGAAGCTTGACGGAGTTCCAGCATCCGTGGTCGGCCAGGGAGCCTATCACGACGAGCGCCTGGATGCGCTGCTCAGCATTACCGGCCGGATGGACGGCTATCTCTACCGCTGCCGCAACGATGCGTCCTACACCATGCTCTATATCAGCGACGGCATACTCACCGTCAGCGGTTATCGGCCGAGCGATTTCATTCACAACGCGGTGCGCGACTATGTCTCGGCCATCCACCCGGATGATCTCGCCGCCGTCTATGCCGCCGTCGACGCCGCGCTCGAGGCGCGCTGCAACTGGAACGTCGACTACCGCATCGTGCCGCAGGTCGGCGAACCGCTCTGGGTCCGCGAGATCGGCGGCGGTGTCTGGGACGACACTGGTGAACTCGAATTCCTGGAGGGCTTCGTCGTCGACATCAGCGACCGCAAGGTTGTCGAGGACCTCAATTCGCAGCTGCTGCTGGATCTGAAGACCGCCAACGAGGAGTTGTCCGCGCAAAAGCGCGAGATCGAGCTGGCGAAGCTGCAGAGCGACCATTCGGCCAACCACGATCTGTTGACGGACCTGCCCAACCGGCGTGCCTTCCACAACGAACTCAAATCGGTGGTCGCCCGCTGCGGCGCCACCGGCGAGGCGGCCGGTCTTCTGTTCATCGACCTCGACCGGTTCAAGCAAGTCAACGACACGCTCGGCCACGAGGCCGGCGATGCGCTGCTGCAGCGCGTCTCGAGCCAGCTTCGCTCGATTCTGCGCAGCGTCGATTTCGTCGCCCGGCTTGGCGGTGACGAGTTCGCCTTCCTGTTCTCGGGCGACGCCGATCTGGCGCAGCAGAAGGCCGTGCGCGTCGCTGAACGCATCTTGGAAAGGTTGCGGATCAAGGTTCCTACGCCGAATGGCGAGATCCAGGTCGGCTGCACCGTTGGCGTGGCCATGTATCCGGCGGAAGCCGCCGATTCCGAAGCGCTGATCGCACTCGCCGACCGGCTGATGTACATCGGAAAAAAGAGCGGCCGCAACCGGTTGGTCACCGCCAGGGAAATGGCGCCGCAACAGCCATCGTCCGGTCCTCGCCACCCGATTCGCAAGACCGCGTAGCGCTATCAGGGATCTGCACCAAAGCCCATCAAGCAGGCGCGAACACGCGTGCAGCCTCGACGACGTCATCGACCTGATCCTGCCGCAGCAGGTCGATGGGAACGCGGCCGTCAAGCTGCGCCGAGGGGCGCGTCAGCCATAGCCAGGCCAGCCTCGGATTGCTGATCTGGGACAGCACCCCAGGGATGCCCGCGACCGGCCTGCCGTCGACGAACTGCGCCAGCGGGAAGACATGCTTGCGGCCGCCCTTGCGCAAGGCGATGACCTCGCCCCGCCTTTGCCAACGATGCAGGGTCGAGCGGGCGATGCGCAAATTTTCTTCCAGATAGGTCGATCCGGCGACGCGGCCGGCCCAGTCCTCGATCAGCATCGATTCGAGATCGTCGGACTTTGGGAGCGAAGGGGGCTCAACATTGGCCAACAGGATGATCGTCGGATTTGTCGCGCCAGCAATACCGGCTTCGCTGCGGCGCGCGGCCTCAGCCGCCAGCGCGCGCACGAATTTCGAGGCCAGGCCGGGAAGGTCGGCATGGATGGCGTCGATGGCGCGCTGGTGCTTCGGCGACAGCAAGGTGACGGCGGACGCTATGCTGCCGGCGATCTTGCCGACCGAGACCATGGTGAGATTGTTGATGGCCTCGTCATAGTGGGCAAGCGCGCGTTCGATGTCCTCCGCGACCATCTCTGCGAAGTCGTCCTGCTTGATGTCCTGGATCAGAAATTTGTTCATGCATCTGTCTTCCGGGCCGCGCGCTCCTCCCAGCGGCCGGTTGTTGAACTTCTAGTGCGGAAAGCGGAAATCGCGGCAACAGATACAGCGGCCCGACAGTTTGCTGTCTTGCATTTTCGACACCCCAACTGGCTATTGGCGCCCGAAATGTCAGTCGCAGGGCGCCTCGACTGCGTGTAGGTGCGATGTGTGACAACCGCGCGACGGTGAGGGCACAGGGCAATCGCTTCGGGTTAACGGGAGGTGCGTATGGGATGCGAATGTGATTCATGAGGGGCTTCGTGATTTGCGGAGCCCTCGATGTCGCGCC
>NZ_JAMYQF010000054.1:0-42500 GCF_040320745.1 Mesorhizobium sp. M0621
CAGCCTGCCAGCAGTGGCGCGCTGATCAGCCCGGCCCATGCCGGAGAGCACGGCGACCAATGCCGCCAGCTACACCACGCCGCGGGACACGATCGATTGCGCCGCCCGAAGGTGCCTTGCACGATCAAATGCCGTTCCTGTTGGGAAACGAGAGTTTGCCCAACTCGACCAGCAACCAAGTTGTTAAAGCACCAAGTTCGAAAGCCTCGCAGCTCGGTCAGTTCATGACGCCCGAATCAATATCGAGATTTATGGCTGGGCTGTTTGGCGAAACGCTCCCTTCTGAAATTCGACTCTTGGATGCTGGGGCAGGCAAAGGCGCCTTAACAACGGCATTTATAAATCACTGGATGATCTCTCGTTCGGATGGAGTTATCCAAACAACTTGTTATGAAATTGATCAAGAATTCTCGGATATTTTGCGGGAAAACATTTCCCTTTTGGGACCAGATAGAAATATTTCTTCTGAAGTACGAAACGAAGATTTTATCGACCATGCATCTTCTATGATCCGCCTAGGAAAAGGTCAGAGATTTACCCATGCTATCCTTAATCCGCCATACAAGAAAATAAACACTGCATCGCATCACAGGGCATGCCTGAGTGCTATAGGCTTGGAAACCGTAAATCTATATGCTGGATTTGTTGGTCTTGCTATTGCGATGATGGAGAGCGGTGGTGATCTAGTTGCTATTATTCCACGTAGCTTCTGCAATGGCCCTTACTACCAGCCATTCCGGCATTTTATTTTTCGTCACGCCTCTATTCGACATATTCATCTGTTCGGCGCGCGCAACAAAGCCTTTAAGGGTGATGGTGTACTCCAAGAAAACATTATCATCCATCTAACGCGGGGCGAAAAACAGGGTGAGGTGACAATTTCGACCTCGACCGACGACACATTTTCAGATTACCGTGAGACCATTCATGCCTTCGGCAGCATTGTTTTGGCCCGCGACGCCGAGCAATTCATTCATATCCCGACAGACGACGGGCCCGACCTGCTAACAGGCTCAGCCTTCCAGTATCGGCTTGACGAATTAGGTGTGTCTGTTTCCACCGGTCCCGTCGTCGACTTTAGGATGAAAAATGATCTTCGTGCCGAGTACGAACCGGGCACGGTCCCATTGCTCTATCCCGGTCATTTCACGCGCGACGGATTCGCGTGGCCAAAGCCCGGCTTCAAGAAAGCAAACGCCATCCGCGAAACGCGGGAAACAGTTAAATGGCTGTTTCCGTGCGGCTTCTATACGGTCGTGCGCCGCTTTTCCTCCAAAGAGGAGCGCCGCCGCATCATCGCCAACGTGGTTGAGCCTGCGGCACTGCCGACCAAAATGATCGGCTTTGAAAATCATTTGAACGTGTTTCACGACAGGAAGCAACCGCTCAGCGAAGACATGGCGCGCGGTATGGCCGTCTATCTGAACGCCACGGTGGTTGATCAGTGTTTCCGGCGCTTCAATGGGCACACCCAAGTCAACGCAACGGATCTCAAGACTATGAGGTACCCCAGTCGCGATGCACTGACCTTGCTTGGCAAATGGGCAAAGAGTTACCCGCAACCCTCACAGGAGGTGATAGATGCGCGGGTGACCGAACTCGCATGAGACATCCTCACGTTGATGCAGCCATGCAAATTCTGACCGATCTTGGTTTTCCTCGTAGACAGAGAAATGAGCGCTCCTCGTTGACGCTGCTCGCACTTTTAAATTTGCATCCGAACCAAACATGGGACGCCGCGGCTGCACCCCTAATGGGCATAACACCTATAATGAATTGGTTCCGCGAGCATTACGGCAAGACCTACAAACCGAACACTCGGGAATCCATTCGCCGCCAGACGATACACCAGTTTGTTGATGCCGGGCTCGTTCTTCGAAATCCTGATGACTCCAATAGGGCGATAAACAGTCGGGATACTGTTTATCAGATCGCGCCAGGCGCTCTGGCTCTAATGCGATTGTACGCGACGGCGGAGTGGGACATCGCTCTGCCCCGTTATCTTGAACAATGGAAAACTCTAGCCGACCGCTATGCTCGCGAACGCGAAATGACTCTTGTTCCTGTTCGTATTGCGGATGGCACCAGCATCCACTTAAGTCCGGGCAAGCACAGTGACCTTATCCGTGCTATCATCGAAGAGTTCGCACCGCGCTTCGCCCCGGATAGCGCACTGATCTATGCCGGGGATACTGGCGACAAGACAGGCTATTTCGACCACGAGCGACTTGCCGCTCTTGGTGTTACCGTCGATAGCCATGGCAAGATGCCTGACGTTATCCTACACTACGCAGATCGTGGTTGGCTTTTACTCGTGGAATCAGTCACAAGTCACGGTCCAGTCGACGCAAAACGGCACGAAGAGTTGGTGCAATTGTTCACGACTTCGACTGCGGGCCTAGTCTATGTCACCGCATTCCCAACGCGAACTGTGCTTGCGCGTTACATCGCCGAGATTGCTTGGGAAACTGAGGTGTGGGTAGCGGATGCGCCTACGCATCTTCCATTTCAATGGCACGCGGTTTCTTGGGCCATATGCGGTTGAATGATGTCGTTAACAAGCGTGAGAAGAAGAACTCTCGATGAAAGCGACCGTCCCACCCTTCGCAGAGTTCTTTGTGCCGGTCTTGCGGGCGCTGGACGCGCTTGGCGGCTCGGCTTCGATCGAAGAGATCGACGATAAGACGGCTGTGTTGATGAACATTTCCGACGCCGCGCGGGCAGTGCTGGTTGGCGATGGGCCAAGGGCGAAATTCGACTATCGCTGCGCCTGGGCGCGGAGCTGGCTGAAGAATGCGGGCCTCACAAACAACAGCGAGCGCGGCGTATGGGCGCTCACGGCGGAAGGCCGTGCATCGCTGTCACTTGATCCGGAAGAAATCGTACGGCTTGTCAGGCGAGCCGACGCGGCATTGCGCAAGGCGAAAACTGTCGCTGCCCCTGAGCGTGCCGAGGCTGAAGCGGAAGCAGCTGATATCGCTTTGAAGGACTGGCGAGAACAATTGCTCGACGTTCTCCTTGCGCTTGATCCGGCAGCTTTCGAGCGGTTGTGCCAAAGGCTTCTCCGAGAGGCTGGCTTCATTAAGGTCGAGGTGACCGGGCGAAGCGGTGACGGTGGCATCGACGGAACCGGCGTATTGCGAGTCAACCTGCTTTCGTTCCACGTGCTGTTCCAGTGTAAGCGTTGGAAAGGCTCGGTGGGGTCAGGCGTCGTGCGCGACTTTCGCGGCGCAATGGTAGGTCGAGCCGACAAGGGTCTTGTCATCACCACCGGTACATTTACCGCGGATGCGCGGCGCGAGGCTGTACGCGACGGAGCTCCGGCCATCGACTTGATCGATGGGGACGGATTATGCGACCTGCTCAAGGATCAGAAGATCGGCGTGCGGGTGAAGATGGTCGAGGAAGTAACCGTGGACGAAGCCGCTTTCGCGGGATTTTAGCGGGCTAGTCGGCGCTAAGCCCCCCCCTCTGGCCTGCCGGCCATCTCCCCCTCAGGTGGGGAGATTGGCTAATCGCGAACGCCCGCGCCGCCCCTCATCCGCCCTTCGGGCACCTTCTCCCCGTAAACGGAGAGAAGGGAAGAGGGCGCTCCCTTACGCGAACGCCCCATGGCAGTGCTTGTATTTCTTCCCCGAACCGCAGGGGCAGGCTTCGTTGCGGCCGACCTTGCCCCAGGTAGCAGGGTTGTTGGGGTCGCGGTCTTCGGGAGCGACGATGGCGGTTGTTTCCGGGCGGACCAGGAGGGCGGTCTCGCCGCCTTCGAAATCGTTCTCGCCGGTGGTGCCGTCGATATGGGTGCCGAACATGTCGGGGGCCTCGGGCGGCGGTGCGTCGGCGGCCTGGCGGACCAGTTCGACGCGCATCAGCTGCGCGGTGACGGCCTGGCGCAGATTGCCCAGCATCGCCTGGAACAGCTCGAACGCCTCGCCCTTGTATTCCTGCAGCGGATCGCGCTGGGCGTAGCCGCGGAAGCCGACGACCGAACGCAGATGGTCGAGATTGACGATGTGCTCACGCCACAGATGGTCGAGCGTCTGCAGCACCACCGAACGTTCGACATAGCTCATCACCTCCGGGCCGAAGCGCTCGGCGCGCTCCTTGGCGGCGGCGTCGGCGGCCTGGGTGATGCGTTCGCGGATGTCGTCCTCGGCGATGCCCTCTTCCTTGACCCATTCTTCGATCGGCAGGTCGAGGTTGAGGAATTCGGCGACCTCGGCCTTCAGGCCGGCAACATCCCACTGCTCGGCATAGGCGTTTTCGGGAATGGCCTTGGCGACGATCTCGTCGATGACGCCCTCGCGCATCTCGCCGATGGTTTCAGAGAGGCCTTCGCCGTCCATCAGTTCGATGCGCTGCTCGAACACCACCTTGCGCTGGTCGTTGGAGACGTCGTCATATTTCAACAGGTTCTTGCGGATGTCGAAGTTGCGCGCCTCGACCTTCTTCTGCGCCTTTTCCAGCGCCTTGTTGATCCACGGATGGATGATCGCCTCGTCTTCCTTGAGGCCGAGCTTCTGCAGCATGCCGTCCATGCGCTCGGAGCCGAAGATGCGCATCAAATCATCCTGCAGCGACAGGAAGAATTTCGAGCGGCCGGGGTCGCCCTGGCGGCCGGAGCGGCCGCGCAGCTGGTTGTCGATGCGGCGCGATTCGTGGCGCTCGGTGGCGAGCACGTAGAGGCCGCCGGCGGCCAGCGCCTTTTCCTTCAGGCGCTCGACGTCGGCATTGATTTCCTTTTCGCGTGCTTCGCGCTCCGGACCGGCCGGCATGTCGCCGAGTTCCTCTTCGATGCGCATCTCGGCGTTACCGCCAAGCTTGATGTCGGTGCCGCGGCCGGCCATGTTGGTGGCGATGGTGATGGCGCCGGGCTTGCCGGCCTGGGCGACGATCGCCGCTTCGCGCTCGTGGTGGCGGGCGTTCAGCACCTCGAAATCGGTAAAACCTTCCTTGCGCAGGCGCTCGGCCAGCTGCTCGGACTTTTCGATGGAAGTGGTGCCGACCAGCGTCGGCTGGCCCTTGGCGCTGGCTTCGCGGATCTCCCTGACGATCGCCTTGTATTTCTCCTCGACCGTCCGGTAGACCTCGTCGTCCTCGTCGATGCGGATGACCGGCAGGTTGGTCGGGATCTCGGTGACGTCGAGGCCGTAGATGTTGCCGAATTCCTCAGCCTCGGTCAGCGCCGTGCCGGTCATGCCGGACAGCTTCTTGTAGAGGCGGAAATAGTTCTGGAAGGTGACGGAGGCCAGCGTCTGGTTCTCCGGCTGGATCGCCACATGCTCCTTGGCTTCGAGCGCCTGGTGCAGGCCTTCCGAATAGCGGCGGCCCGGCATCATGCGGCCGGTGAATTCGTCGATGATGACGATTTCGCCGTTGCGGACGATGTAGTCCTTGTCCTTCTGGAACAGCCGGTGCGCCTTCAGCGCGTTGTTGACATGGTGGACGATGGCGACGTTCTCGACGTCATAGAGCGACTCGCCCTTGAGCAGGTCGGCGTCGCGCAAAAGGTTTTCGAGCTTCTCGGTGCCTTCCTCGGTGAAGATCGACGTCTTCTGCTTCTCGTCGATCTCATAATCCTGCGGCTGGAGCTGGATGATGAAGGTGTCGATGGTGTTGTACATTTCCGAACGGTCCTCGAGCGGACCGGAAATGATCAGCGGCGTGCGCGCCTCGTCGACCAGGATGGAATCGACTTCGTCGACGATCGCGTAATTGTGACCGCGCTGCACCATCTGGGCGCGCTCGTATTTCATGTTGTCGCGCAGATAGTCGAAGCCGAGCTCGTTGTTGGTGGCGTAAGTGACGTCGGAGGCATAGGCGGCGCTGCGCTCCTCGTCGGACAGGCCGTGCACGATGACGCCGACCGAGAGGCCGAGGAACTTGTAGACGCGGCCCATCCATTCGGAGTCACGGGTGGCCAGATAATCGTTGACGGTGACGACGTGGACGCCCTTGCCGGCGAGCGCGTTGAGGTAGACCGGCAGCGTGGCGACCAGGGTCTTGCCCTCGCCGGTGCGCATCTCGGCAATGCCGCCATTGTGCAGCACCATGCCGCCGATCAGCTGGACATCGAAGGGGCGCATGCCGAGCACGCGGCGGGCCGCCTCGCGCACAGTGGCAAAGGCTGGCACCAGAAGGTCGTCGAGCGTGGCGCCGTTGGCGATGTCCTGGCGGAATTTCGCGGTGCGACCGACCAGCTCCTCGTCGGAGAGCGCCCGCATCTCGTTTTCCATGGCGTTGATCGCCTCGACACGGGGCCGGGTCGATTTGACCCGACGGTCGTTGGAGGAACCGAAAACCTTACGGGCGAGACCGCCGAGACTGACCATCCAATGGTCCTTTCGATAGAATTCTCAATCTTGAGATGGGCGCCGGCCGGCCCCATCAATTCCACGTGAACGTGGACAAACACAAAAAGCGCCCGGAAAACGGTTCTGGACGCAAAGTCGTTGGACAGATAAGAGGGGGCTCAACTGATGTCAACGCCGCGCTGGCCCTGCCGGGCGCGCCAAATTCCGCCACAATCTGGCTGATCTGGAAGCCACCCGTCCTTACAATCCCCACCGGAGTCGTCTTATGTCCTTGTTGTTTCGCCGTGCGTCGCTTGCCAGCCTTGGCCTGGCCTTCGGCTTGTCGGCCCTTTCGCTGTCGCCGCTGATGGCGCAGCAGACCGCTCCCGCTCCGGCGGATGCAGCAGCGCCGGCCGCGGCACCGGTCGATCCGAATACGGTTATCGCCACGGTCAACGGCCAGCCCCTGACCGAAGCCGACCTGGTGCTTGCCGAAGGCGAGTTGTCGCAGCAGTTCGCACAGCTGCCGCCCGAGCAGCGCCGCGCCGCCGCGCTTTCGGCCGCCATCGAAATCCGCGTCATGGCCGCCCAGGCGGTCACGACAGGGCTCGACAAGAATCCCGACTTCCAGCGCCGCATGGCCTTCCTGCAGCAGCGCGCGCTGCATGGCGAGATGGTCGAGAAGGGCGTTGTCGACAAGGTCACCGACGCCGAGGTTCGCGCCCGCTACGACCAGGAAATCGCCAATACGCCGCCCGCCAACGAGGTGCATGCCCGTCACATCCTCGTGAAGACCAAGGAAGAGGCCGAGGCCATCATCAAGCAGCTCGACGGCGGCGCCGACTTCCAGAAGCTCGCCAACGAGCACACCAGCGATCCTTCGGGCAAGACCAGTGGCGGCGACCTCGGCTGGTTCGGACCTGGCCAGATGGTGCCGGAGTTCGACAAGGCGGCCTTCGCGCTCGAGGTCGGCAAATACACCAAGCAGCCGGTGCAGTCGCAGTTCGGCTGGCATGTCATCAAGCTCGAGGACAAGCGCACCAAGCAGCCGCCGGCCTTCGACGACGTCAAGGACCAGGCCAAGCAGGCGGTCATCCGCGACAAGTATTTCGCGCTGGTCAAGTCGCTGCGTGCCGGCGCCAAGGTCGAGATCCCCGACGCGAACCTGAAGAAGGCGGTCGATACGCTGGAAAGCGCCAAGTAAGCCTGAAAGATTTTTTGAAAAGGGGCGCGGCAGCCAAGGGTTGCCGCGCCTTTTTACCTTCCGGGCGCCGCTATGCCTCGCATCACGTAGCCGACCACCTTGCGTATGGTCGCTTCGTCCTCGTCGAGCCTGTTGGTCAACAGATGCTTCCAGGCGAAGGAGGCGATCAGGTCGGCGACAACAGCTGAATCGATCTCAGCCGGGATTTCGCCCCTTGCCTTGGCGCGTTCGATGATCTGGCCGGTATGGGACCGTCGGCCCAGTGCATAGTCGGCAAGGGCCGCGGACGCCGTATCATCCGACTGCGCCTCGGCGATCAATGACCTGAATACGCTGCCCGACGATGTCTCGCGCCAGTGGGCGAACAGGTTTTTCAGGAAGCCGACGAGATCCTCCTCCAGTCGCCCGGTATCGGGAACATCGACGCGTTTCTGGCGCTGGTAGACTTCGAGCAGCAATGCCGCCTTGCTCGGCCACCAGCGATAGATGGTGGGTTTGCCGGCGCGGGCCCGCCGCGCCACCGCCTCGATCGAGAAACCGGCATAGCCGGCCTCGACCAGCACAGCCTCGGCAGCGTCGAGAATGGCATCGGCGCTGTCGGGGTTGCGCCGTGCACCGATCGATCTGCGCGGATCAGCGTCCTCGGCCATGTCTGTCGTCCTCGCCACCAGGTTTGCCGGCAGCATAGGTGACCTGACGCTCAAACGAAACGCCGCGTTTTCAAACTTCTGGACGGCGGTGATGGTCGCGCCAGCAACGAGTCCGCGATAACAACGAACCCGCGTTAACTTTGTCCCTTGGAGCCCTTACGTGTTGGGTGGAGAAGCCCCTAACGCAAAAACCCGCCTGCGCGGCGGGTCACTGGCGCAATAAGCACCATAGCCAAAAATCTAGCACAGCTGCCCTCACGGGTCAAGGAAAAAATTCCTATCGACATGAAACGCGACGGGCACAGAACTATCCGACAACGCCACCGTCGGATGATGTCTACTGCATCGCTTTCGATGTCTCGGACTCGATGCGCCAGCCGCCGTCGGCTTTGACCAGTCCAAGCGTGACGCGCGCCTTGCCGGTCAGGCGTGCCGCCGATTTGTCCTTTGGTACATAATCGTAGCGCATGGCAAAGATGGCCTCGGCGCGGTCCTCGCCATGCGGGGTGACCTCCAGGCTGCCTGATACCAGGCCCAGCGACCAGGAGGCCCACTGCGCGAACCAATCGGTCTTGACCCTAGCGATGGCATCGGCGTCGTAGCGCGCGCCGAAAATGATCGCGGACGGGCCGTAGAGGCGCTTGACGGTCTCGCTCATCGCCTTGATGTCCGGCGTCAGATAATCCTGGCGGAGGAATTTCTCGATCGATCCCTTGTCGTCGCCCACCGAGCGCTCAAGCAGAGCAACTTCCGTCGAGGGCGCAGGCGCCGCGGCTGGCTTCCGTGGCTGGGCGGGTTGTCCGTCCGAGACGAATTCGAAGCGTTCGAGCAGCGAGCCCTGCTCCCAGGGGCGCTGGGATTCGCGTGTTTGCGAAACCACGTCGCGGCGCACCGCGATCATCATGTCGTTGATGCTCTGGCCGGGTTCGGCGATGTGACGCAGCAGGGCGGCGGCAAAAGGCGAGTTGCGCCCGCTTCCGTCCATGGCGACGGCACCGGGTGCCGTCGAGAAGGCGATGAAGGAGCCGCGCGTCGAATCGAACTGCGCCAGCCCGGCCAGCGCCTTCGCCGAGCGGGTTGTAGCGGTGCGGCTCAAGCTGCGGGCAAATGGGTTGTTGCGGCAGGCATCGAGAAACACCAGGCTGACCTTGGTCTGCTGTTCCATGATGTCGAGGACTTCGTCGATCGGCACGGCCTCGAGCTGGAGCTTTACCGGCACGTCCAACCTGGCGTCGACCGGCACGATGTAGTTGCGCCCGTCGACCTGCAGGCCGTGGCCGGCATAGTAGAACAGCCCGACGCCGGCGCCTTCGAGCGCATCGGAGAACTCGCCGATGCTGCGTTCGAGCTCGCGCTTGCCGAGGTCGTTGCCCTCGATGACCTCGAAGCCGATGGAGCGCAGCTTGTCGGCGATATCGAGCGCGTCGTTCACCGGATTGGCCAGCGTGCCGGCTTCGGCGTAGGTGCCGTTGCCGATGACCAGCGCCACGCGCCGTTGCGGCTGTGCATCCGCGCTCAGCAGCAAAAGTCCCAGAAATGCCCATGCGAGGATCGCAAGCCTGCCCATGGGCAGGATCATAACGCCATCGGCCCCGGCGGCGCCAACAGATTTGAAATGCAAGCTTGATCCCAAATGGGGTTCCCGCCCCTGGCAAGAGCGGCGAAAACGCCCTTGCGCCCGCGCGGCGTATCGGGCAAACCGGCCTTCCCTTGCGATTTTCCCGCCCGAGGCCGCCATGTCCACGACGATTTCGCCGCTTGCGCCGAAGAAATACCCCAAAATGCCGGCCATTGAGGGGGTGCGCATCGCCACCGCCGAGGCGGGGATAAAGTACAAGAACCGCACCGACCTTTTGACCATGGTCTTCGATGAAGGCACCGCGGTCGCCGGCGTGTTCACGAAGTCGAAATGCCCCTCGGCCCCGGTCGATTTCTGCCGGCAGAATCTCAGCGCCGGCAAGGCGCGGGTGCTGGTCGTCAATTCCGGCAACGCCAACGCCTTCACCGGCAAGAAAGGCCGCGAGTCGACCGCCCTGACCGGCGAGGCGGCGGCGAAGGCTGCCGGCTGCAAGGCAGCAGAGGTTTTCCTGGCATCGACCGGCGTCATTGGCGAGCCGCTCGACACCAGCAAATTCAGCCACCTGCTCGCGGGACTGGTCAGCAACGGCAAGCCGGACCTGTGGACCGAAGCGGCCAAGGCAATCATGACCACGGATACCTATCCGAAAGTGGCGACCGCGACCGTCAAGCTCGGCGATACCGACGTCACCATCAACGGCATTTCCAAGGGCGCCGGCATGATCGCGCCCGACATGGCGACGATGCTTTCCTTCGTCGCCACCGACGCGCCGATCGCCGCCCCTGTTCTGCAGGACCTGCTATCGCGCGGCACGGCCAAGACCTTCAACGCGGTCACCGTCGACAGCGACACCTCGACCAGCGATACGTTGCTGATCTTCGCCACCGGCAAGGCGGCCAAGCGCGGCGCGCCTGCTATAACCGATCCCAAGGATGCCCGCCTTGGAGCGTTCCGCCGGGCGCTCGGCAAGGTGCTGAAATCGCTGGCGCTGCAAGTGGTGCGCGACGGCGAGGGCGCCCGCAAGCAGGTCGAAGTCACAGTCACCGGCGCCAAATCGGCGCGCTCGGCCAAGCGCATCGCGCTGTCGATCGCCAATTCGCCGCTGGTCAAGACGGCGGTCGCCGGCGAGGACGCCAATTGGGGCCGCGTCGTCATGGCCGTCGGCAAGGCCGGCGAGCCCGCCGATCGCGACCGGCTGTCGATCTGGTTCGGCGACAACAGGCTGGCGCATGAAGGCGAGCGCGATCCCTCCTATTCCGAGCAGGCGACATCGGCCTATATGAAGCGCGACGATATCCGCATCCGCGCCGATATCGGCATCGGCCGCGGCAAGGCGACGGTGTGGACCTGCGATCTCACCAAGGAATATGTCGCCATCAATGGCGATTATCGGAGCTGATGGTTTTGGGCTCCAGGCATCCGGCAAGCATGCTCGCGATCGTGCGCCGCTACGAGGCGGCCGGCTTTCGCGCCTGGCCCGCAGCGGCCGTCCACTATGACGGCACCTGGGTGGTGCGGCTGACCGCCGGCCATCCGGCCAAGCGGCTGAATTCGGTCAACCCGCTCGATCCCGGCGATATCATGCACATTGCCGACCGTATCGGCCGGGCCAGCCGCCGTTTCGACGCCTATGGCAGGCCGCTGACGTTCCGCATGTCGCCGCTGTCGGGTTCCGATCTCGCCAGCCATCTCGACGAGGAAGGCTGGAGCCGGTTCGACGAGTCGCTGGTGATGCGGCTGCCGCTGGCCGACGCGCAACTCGACGCCGCCATGGACCAGATTCCGCTAAAGGACATCAGCCGCTTCATCGGCGCCTCGCTCAAGGTCAGCGGTTCGGATGTTTCGCTGCGGCCTGGCCTGTCGGAGATCATCGGCGCCATCCAGCCCGAGGCCGGCCTGTTCGCGCTCGAAGATGGAGCCGAGCCGCTGGCAACGCTTATCTGCGTGCACGACGGCGATCTCGCCGGCCTCTTCGAGGTCGCCACCGACAAGTCGGCGCGCAACAAGGGCCACGGCCGTAACCTGATCCTGTCGGCGCTGAAATGGGCGCGGTTGCGAGGTGCGCGGGAAGCCTGGCTGCAGGTCGAGGCCGGCAACGTCCCGGCGCTGGCGCTCTACCATTCGCTCGGTTTCGACGAAGTCTATCGCTATCACTACCGCCGGCCGCCCGGGTATGAGTGAAGTTGGGCATGAGTGATATGACGATCGCCGGCAAGCGCCTGCTCCTGGTCGCCGCCTGCGCGCTGGTCGATGCCGATGGTCGGGTGCTGCTGGCGCAGCGGCCCGAGGGCAAGCAACTTGCCGGGCTGTGGGAATTTCCCGGCGGCAAGGTCGAGGCCGGCGAGACGCCCGAACAATGCATCGTTCGCGAACTGCATGAGGAAATCGGCGTCGATACCGACATTCCGTGCCTGGCGCCGCTCACCTTCGCCAGCCATTCCTATAACGACTTCCACCTGCTGATGCCGCTGTTCGTCTGCCGCCGCTTCCGCGGCATCGCCCAGCCCCGGGAAGGGCAGGCGCTGAAATGGGTGCGGCCGAAGCAGATGCGCGACTACCCGATGCCGCCGGCCGATGCGCCGCTGATCCCGTTCCTCATCGATCTTCTCTGAGGGCGCTCCCGTCCGATTGCCGATCGAGGCGTCGTATCAGTCAGCGTTAATGGAAGATTTATCTCGTCGTGAAAAATTGAAGCATGGTCGTTCGCGGCCGCGCCGCCGATTTGCTGGGGAGCGATAGCATGAGCCTAGACAGGGATTGGGACTCGATCCGGCCCGAGCGCGGCTTTCGCGCCGCCGACGCAGGCATGGGCATATTGCGCATCACGCTGCTGTTCGGTTCGGCCGCAGTGGCGCTGGCGCTGATCGCAACCCCGTTCCTCGACAGCCAGACACGCTCGCTGTCGGCCCGCGATGGTCTTGTCGGCGGGCTCGACATGACGGCCACCGGCTCGGTCAGCCATCGCGAAACCTATACGCTGCGCCGCAGTGTGCTGCAGCCGCAGCCCAGTTCGGTCTGCATCATCAGGTCCAATGGCAGAAGCAGCGGCGATTGCTGACATGGTTAAGAATTTTCCCGGGCGCGGCTGTTTCACAGCCTGTTAAGCCTTTGCCGTTAACCTTTCTTAACAGATCGGCAGTAAGGTCCGGGTGAGAGGGGTTCAGGCCATGAAAGCAGTGCTGCTGCGTTTTCTGAAAGACGAGACCGGCGCCACGGCCGTCGAATATGGCGTGATCATCGCCGTGCTGTCACTGGCCATCGTCGGTGGTATCGGTCAGGTCCGCGACGGGATCATCTGGCTGTTCAGCGACAACAACAGCAAGGTTGCGAACGCTTTCGCACCAACACCGTGATCCAATTCTTCAGCAATTGCGGGCAGGATCATTGCCCGTCGGGCGCCTCCAGGATTGCCTTCAGCGAGATCTTGGCCGAACCCGGCTTCAGCGGTTTTTGCTGCGATGCATCGGGCGCCCAGCCGGACATCCAGACAATCGAGAAACTTGCCCTCACGCGGCCGTCGGGATCGGAGAACCGCTCGGCGTAGATTTCCGCCGCGCGGGCAAACAGCGCGCGCGAGCCCGGCCGCCGGCTGCGATCGGTGAGCGCATTGGTCTCGCCCATGGCCCGCAAATCCGCCATCAGGTTGAACAGGCTATCGTAGCGCACCGTCACCGTCTCGACATCGGCGACCGGCAGGGCGAGACCGGCGCGCTGCAGAAGCGCACCGGCATCGCGCACGTCGGTGAACGGGATGACACGCGGGCTGGCGCCGCCATAAAGCTCGGTCTCGGCCGCAAGCAGGCTTTCGCGCAACTCGAAAAGCGTGCCGGCGCCGGCAAAGGCGCCGAGGAAAAGCCCGTCCGGCCGCAGCGCGCGGCGAATCTGGACCAGCATGCCGGGAATGTCGTTCATCGCCTGCAGCGACAGAAGCGAAACTGCCAGGTCGAGACTCTCCGGCTCGAACGGCACGGTTTCGAGCGGTGCGGTCAAGCCGGCGCCGCCACCGTTCAGGAAAGCCATGTCCGTCTCGACGCGGACAATGTCGGCGACCTTGCCGCTTTCGGCGAGCATTTCGGCCGCCGCCGGTGTCTGGCAAAACAGCACAGCCGCCTTGCCGAACCGGCGCTCGACGGCACCAAGCCGGTCGGCGAGGTCCTCGGCCGCGCGGCGCATGAGGAAGTCCGCGCCGTCAACCGGATGGGCAAGCGCGCGTCGCTTGTGCGCGAGCCACAGAGAGGTATCCATTATCGGCTGCAACAGGCAGATCCTTGTTTGTCCACGCCCTGATATAGTTGGTATACCTGGCACGGAGAACCAACCACGTGGCCGATCCGATGTCCAAGATCAAGCCCAGCGAGATCAAGCGTTTCGCCCGGTCAGCCCTCGGCTTGCCGGCGCGCATCCTGTTTCCGCCTGTCTGCGCCGGTTGCCGCCGACATGTCTCGCAGCCCGGTGTGCTGTGTGGCGTCTGCTGGCCGAAGCTCAGGCTGCTGGAACGGCCATGGTGCCCGGTGATGGGTACGCCGTTCACCCACCATATGGGCGAGGGCTTTCTGTCCGCCGAGGCCATTGCCGATCCGCCGCCTTTCGAGCGGGCGCGGGCGGCGGTGGCCTATTCCGGTGTCGCCCGCCAGATGGTGCAGGGGCTGAAATACCAGGATCGCACGGACCTCGCGCCATGGATGGCGCGCTGGATGGTGCGCGCGGGCGCCGATCTCATCGCCGAGGCGGATGTGGTGGTGCCGGTGCCGCTGCACTGGCGGCGCTTTTTCAGGCGGCGGTTCAACCAGTCGGCGGAACTGGCAAGGGCAGTCTCGGCGCTCAGTGAATTGCCCTTCGCGCCTTCGGCGGTGCGGCGCGTGAAACTCACCCGCCAGCAGGTCGGGCTGGAGCGTAGCGAGCGCGAAGAGAATGTGCGGGCCGCCTTTCGCGTGCCCGCCGAAGCGGAAATCGAGATTGCCAGTCGCAGGGTGCTTTTGATCGACGATGTCTACACCACCGGCGCTACTGTGCGTTCCGCCACCAAGGCGCTGAAAAGGGGAGGTGCGGCCGCCGTCGACGTGCTGACCTTTGCCCGTGTGTTGCCGGGGGACTTCCGGGCGGACGAGTCCGCGACTATATAAGTCGGCAACGAACAGTGGAAATTCGCCATGGTCGATGTCACCATCTACACCCGCATGATGTGCGGCTATTGCACGGCAGCCAAGCGGCTGCTCGAGCGCAAGGGCGTTGCCTTTACCGAGCACGATGCCTCCTTCTCGCCGGAACTACGCCAGGAGATGATCTCCCGCGCCCACGGCCGCTCGACCTTTCCGCAGATTTTCATCGGCGATACGCATGTCGGCGGTTGCGATGACCTGCACGACCTGGAGGCCGAAGGCCGGCTGGACAGGTTGCTCGCCAACAGCGCGACGATTTGAGGATATGACGATGGGTGTTTTCAAGGCCGCTGCGATCCAGATGCGTTCAGGCGAGAGCCCGGAGCGCAACGCGGTCGATCTCGAATGGCTGGTGCGTGAAGCGGCCGGGCAGGGTGCGACCTACATCCAGACGCCGGAAATGACCGGTGCGCTGATTCGCGACAGGCAAGCCCGCGCCGCGTCCTTCACGTCGGAGGACAAGGATGTCGTCGTCGCGACCGCGCGCAGACTTGCCAAGGAGCTCGGCGTCTTCCTGCATATCGGCTCGACCGCCATCGCGCGCGCCGACGGCAAGCTCGCCAACCGGGCGCTGCTGTTCGGGCCGGATGGCGCGACGCTCGCCACCTACGACAAGATCCACATGTTCGATGTCGATCTCGACAATGGCGAGAGCTGGCGCGAATCCTCTGCCTATGAGCCGGGGACCGAGGCTGTCGTGGCCGAGATCGAGGGCGCGAAACTGGGTTTCGCGGTCTGCTACGATTTGCGTTTCCCGCAATTGTTCCGCGCCGAGGCACTGGCCGGCGCGGACGTGCTTTCCGTTCCCGCCGCCTTCACCCGCCAGACTGGCGAGGCGCACTGGCACGTGCTGCTCAGGGCGCGCGCCATCGAGAACGGCGCCTATGTCGTCGCCGCCGCGCAAGGTGGGCTGCATGAAGACGGCCGCGAGACCTATGGCCATTCGCTGATCGTCGATCCGTGGGGCCGTATCATCGCCGAAGCCGCGCATGACGAGCCGGCGGTGATCGTCGCCGAGATCGACCCGGCGCAGTCGCTTGCCGCGCGCAAGAAGATCCCCAATTTGAAAAATGCGCGGGATTTTGCCGTCAACGGCTCGGGCGAGGCGCCGCGTCTCAGGGGTGCAGCCTCTTGATACGTTTTTCCCTGATTTGCGAGCATGAGCACGAATTCGAAGGCTGGTTTCGCAGCAACGATGATTTCGACACGCAGAAGAAGCGCGGCTTTGTCGATTGCCCGACCTGCGGCTCGCACAAGGTGCAGAAGGCGCTGATGGCGCCGGCCGTCTCCACGGCGCGCAAGCAGGAAACGATAGCGCTCGCCATGGGCGAGGCGCAAAAGCAGGCTTTGGCGCAGCTCAAGGCGATGGCCGAGAAGGTGCGCGAGAATGCCGACTATGTCGGTGACAAGTTCGCCGAAGAGGCGCGAAAAATCCATTTCGGCGAAAGTGATCCGCGCGGCATCTATGGCGAGGCGACGCTGGACGAGGCCAGGAGCCTGGCCGAGGACGGCGTCGAGTTCATGCCGATTCCGGTGTTTCCGGACGACCGCAACTGAGCGGCTAGCTGACGCTGCCGATCAGCTTTTCAAGCAGCCGAGAGAGCGCTTCCTTCTCTGCCTGCGTCAGGCTCGCCAGAATCTTGTGCTCGTTGGCAACGTGGGCGGTAACTGCCTCGTCGATCAAAGCGAGTCCCTTTTCGGTCAACCGTACCACAATGCCGCGCCGATCGTTGGGGTGCGGACCGCGCAGGATCAATCCGGACGTTTCTAGCCGGTCGAGCCGGTTGGTCATGGCGCCGGACGTCACCATCGTCGCTTCGTAGAGAGCGGTCGGCGTCAGCGCGTAAGGTGAGCCCGAGCGGCGCAGCGTTGCCAGCACATCGAACTCTCCCGACTGCAATCCATAACGGGCAAACAGCGGCGCGAGCCGCTCGCGGGCGATCAGCGAGGCGGCCTCGTTCAGCCGCCCGAGCACGGCCATCGGCGAGACATCCAGGTCGGGCCGCTCCCGCTTCCATTGTTCGATCGCTCTTGCTGCCCTGTCCAACTGTCTCACCATCATATATCTTGACGTTAAGAACCTTTCCGTTATCTTACTGCAAGATGCAATGCTGGCCAAGGGCCGCTCGCGACAGGGTTCGATTATGAAATTTCTCTGGGATTCGGCACTCGGACTGCTGGTCGTCACCGGCGGCCTGCTCGGCCTGACACTGCCCTTCGGCAAGCTCGCCACGGCTGCCGGCGTGCCGGCGATGGTCTGGGCTTTCGTCATCTCGCTCGGCGCCGGCGGCGTCTTGCTGTGCGTGCTCTTGGCTCGCGGCCAGCGTGTCCGGCTCACGGCGCACAAATTGCGCTATTTCTTCGTCACCGCTGCGGTGTCCTATGCCGTGCCCAATCTCCTGATGTTCTCGGCCATTCCGCATCTTGGCGCCGGCTACACCGGCATCATGTTCACGCTGTCGCCGGTGATCACGCTGGTGTTCTCGATCCTGCTGGGTGTCCGGCGCCCGAACATGCTGGGCATTGTCGGCATCGCCGTCGGCTTTGTCGGCGCCGTCATGGTGGCGGTGACGCGCGGCGAGGCCGGCCAGCCGGCCGATTTGTTCTGGGTGGTGATGGGGCTGCTGATTCCGGTCAGCCTTGCCGCCGGCAACATCTACCGCACGGTGGACTGGCCCGAAGGCACCGGCCCAATCGAGCTTGCCGTCGGCAGCCATTTGGCATCGGCGGCGATCTTGCTTGTCGGCATTCTCGCTCTGTTCGGCGTCAAGGCCTTCGCTCCCCTCGGCGGTGTGCCGTTGGTCGTCATCGCGCAGGCTGCATCGGCGTCGGCGATGTTCGCCTTTTTCTTCCGGCTGCAGGCGGTCGGCGGTCCGGTCTATCTCAGCCAGATCGGCTATGTGGCGGCGGCCGTCGGCTTGTTTGCCGGCACGATCTTCCTCGGCGAGCACTATCAGTTGCTGACCTGGGCGGGTGCGGTCATCATCACCGCCGGCGTGTTCATCACCACCAGGGCGCAAAGCCAGACCAGCATGAAGGCGCAAAGCCAGGCGGCGTGAGTGCCTTGGCGCCTCAGCCAGCGCCGGGTTCGTTCTCTTCACCGCCAGGTTCCGGCCTTGGGTGCCGGCGTCGATGGGTGGCCGCGGCGCGGGCCGCCTGCTCATAGATGCCGGTCATCAGTTCGAGCGTGCGCGCCGCTTCCTCGAGCTTGGCCGCCATCTCCGGAACGCGCGTCACCGCTTCGATGAGCAGGACGGAACGAATGTCGGCATAGCGTTCGGTCACGCGAAACCCAAGCGGCGTAACTTCGTAGGTGACGCCGGCCCTGCCGCTGCCGGTTCGCTTGACCAGGCCGCCCTTGAGCAATTTGCGCAGGCTGTACTGGATGTTGGGGATGTCGTCGCGGTTGGTCATCTGCGCCAGGTCGCGGATGCTCTTTGGCCGGTCGTTCATCCTGATGATGTGCAGCAGCGCATTTTCCGGCCCGCTGGCGGAAAACTCGATCACCGTCGCCAGGCATTCTGCCTGCCAGTGGCCGAACGCCTCATAGGAGCGCATCAGCGCATATTCGATTTCGGCAACGTCGATTTCGAGCGGTGTCCGCGCCAGATGCCAGCCGCGATCCAGCAGCTTGGCTTGCGTTTCCAAAGGTTTGCGCCGGTCGGTCATCATGTCTCCCCACCGGCAGCATGCGCCGATCCGGCCGATTGCGTCCATATGATTTTATGATAGACTTTCTATTATAAAATAAATCAAAAAATGAGGAGAACACGACCGATGAGCATGCTCGGCAAGACCGCAGCCAATGCGCAGCCCTTCTTTCTCGGAACCTTCGCGTCCAATTGTTCCGGCGGCATGACCGTCACTAAGGTCCCCGAACGATGGGTCAGTTCCTGGGACAACAATCTGCGGCTGGCGCAGCAGCTCGACGAGGCCGGCATCGATTTCATGCTGCCGATCGCCCGCTGGATCGGCTATGGCGGCGAGACCAATTTCCACGGCAATGTGCTGGAGACGATCACCTGGGCCGCCGGGCTCCTGGCGCTGACCCGCAACATCACGGTTTTCGCCACCACCCACACCGCGGCCAATCACCCAGTCGTGGTCGCCAAGCAACTGGCGACGATCGACCAGATCAGCCGCGGCCGTATCGGCCTCAACATCGTCGCCGGCTGGAACAAACCGGAATATGAAGCCCTCGGGCTGACGCTGCCCGACGATCACATCACGCGATATGGCTATGCGCAGGAATGGTTCGATATCGTCAGGGCGCTGTGGGATCGTACCGAGGCGTTCGACTGGGACGGCACCTATTTCAAGCTGAAGAACGTGCTTGGCGATCCGCGCCCGTCGGCGCGCCTGCCGATCCTCAATGCCGCCGGCTCGGAAGAAGGGCGCAAATTCGCGGTCCGCAATGCCGATTTCCTATTCACGCCGGCAATCGACCTGTCACGCTCCAAAGACGAGATCGCGGCACTCAAACAACAGGCGGTCGCCGCCGGCAGCACCGTCGACGTGCTGACCTTTGCCCATGTCGTCTGCCGGCCGACCGAGAGGGAAGCGACGGACTATCTCGAGCATTTCGGCCGCACCAATGCCGACTGGGCGGCGGTCGACAATCTGGTGCGGCTGCAATTTGCCCATGCGCAGTCGTTCCCGCATGACCTTCTCGCGCTCATCCGCGACCGGATGGCGGCAGGCCATGGCGGCTTCCCGCTCACCGGCACGCCCGAACAGGTCGCCGATGGGATCACCGCCTTGCACGAGGCCGGGTTTCGCGGTTCGACGCTGTCCTTCGTCGACTATGTCGAGGAATTCCCGTATTTTCGCGATACCGTCCTGCCCATCCTCGAGCAGCGGGGCATCCGCATCGCAGCGGCCGCCATGCAGTCGGCGGCGTAGAGCGGTTCATCGTTCACGAAAACGCCAAACCGCTCTACTTCTTTTTGTTTTGTCGCAAATTTGGAGCAAGCCATGACCGAAGCAAAGGTTCTTGAGGGAACTCCTGTCGATGTCGCGGATTTTCGGGCCGCGATGCGGCTGATTGTCGGCAATGTCAGCGTCATCACAGCCGGCACCGGCGAGGACCGCTCCGGTCTGGTGGTCATTTCGGTCGTCTCGCTGTCGGCCGAACCGCCCAAGGTGATTGCCTGTGTCAACCGGTCGTCGTCGACCTGGCCGGTGATCGAACGCTACCGGCATTTCGGCGTGAACTCGCTTGGCCCACAGCATCAGCGCGTGGCCGAGCGGTTCTCTGGCTTTGGCGGCATCAAGGGCAAGGACCGCTATGAGGGCGCCGAATGGACGACGCTCAAGACCGGAGCTTTATTGCTTTCGGATGCGGTGGCAGCCTTCGACTGCAGCCTCGACGAGATGATCGATCGGGGCACGCATTCCATCGTCATTGGTTCGGTCGAGGCCGTGCGCACCAGCGATGCCGGCCAGGCGCTGATCTACTGGCGCGGCGGCTATCGGCCGCTCGACGCATAGGATCCTGGAGCAAATTCCAGCAAAAGCGTGCAGGATCAGACCGAGTCTTTTTCCGCCAGGACCATGTAGTTGACGTCCATGTCCTTCGAGCGCGACCAGCGGTCGGCAAGCGGATTGTAGGTGACGCCGGTGCGGTCGATCACGGTCAGGCCGGCGCCGCCAAGCGCCTTTTCAAGCTCTTCCGGGCGCACCAGCTTGCCGAACTGATGGGTGCCGCGCGGCAGCCAGCGCAGCACATATTCGGCGCCGATGATGGCCAGCCCGAGCGCCTTCAGCGTGCGGTTGATGGTGGCCACGAACATGATGCCGCCAGGCCGGACCATTTCGCCGCATTTGGCGACGAACAGGTCAATATCAGCGACATGCTCGACCACTTCCATGTTGAGGATGACGTCGAATTTCTCGCCGGCGTCGGCAAGGTCCTCGGCCGTCGTGGCGCGATAATCGATGCTGACATTGCCCTCGGCCGCGTGCAGCTTCGCCACTTCGATGTTTGTTTCGGAGGCGTCCGCGCCCACCACCTCGGCGCCAAGCCGCGCCATCGGCTCGCACAACAGGCCGCCGCCGCAGCCGATGTCGAGGATGCGCAGGCCCTCGAAAGGTCTTGCCGCGCGCGGATCACGGCCAAAGCGCGCTGCCACCTGGTCGCGTATATAGGCGAGCCGAACCGGATTGAATTTGTGCAGCGGACGGAACTTGCCGTTCGGGTTCCACCATTCGGCGGCGAGGGCGGAGAAGCGCTCCACTTCTGCGGCATCGATCGTCGATCGTCGGGGCTCTGGCATCGGTTGGTCTCCTCGACACTACAGCGCCGCGCGTCCCTTGGACGTGCGAAGGACGCTGTAGCACTTTAGATTCTGCGCATGATCCTTTGCGAAATCGACTCCGATTTCGGCACCATGCGCTAGGAAGTCGGGCGTGAGACCGCGAATGTCAAGGCAACAATTTTCGATGCTGCCAAAGCAACAGGTTCTGTCAGGACATGTCACCTGTCGGGTACCTCATCGAAACACAATTGGCCCGCTGGGCGAAAAGAGGACAGGCTTTAAGTTCGAAGGAAACGACGAATGAAACAGGAAACGGCTTCGATCCTTTGGCGCCGGCTGGACCTGGAGGGCCATGACGCCTGCCTGCTTTCGCCGACCGACGGCGGGCACAGCCTCAAGGGGCAGGCCATCTTCATCCAGGACGGCAAGCCATGCTGCCTTGCCTATGAGGTGGATTGCGACGCCGGTTGGCACACACGAACGGCGCGGGTCGACGGCTTTCTCGGCACGCGCAAGCTGTATTATGCGATCGAACACGGTTCCGACGGCCAGTGGACGCTGAACGACGAAGCCCAACAGGATGTCGCCGGCCTCATCGACATCGACCTCGGTTTCACGCCGGCATCAAACTTGTTGGCGATCCGCCGGTTCGACCTCGGTCTCGGGATGGCAACGCCTGCCCCCGCAGCCTACCTGACCTTCCCTGAACTGCGGCTGGTGCGTCTCGATCAGACCTACCGACGTCTCGACACGGTTCGCTATGCCTACGCGGCGCCCATGTTCGGCTATGACGAGGTCCTCGAGGTTTCGCCGCACGGGTTCGTAGTCGACTATCCCGGCCTGTGGAGAGCCACCACAGGCTGACCCCAGCATCCCTCGGTGCCGGGTATCTTGCTGGAGACGCGGTCGATCAGGATTCTTAACATCAAATTTACGAGGTTGGCGGTTTCCTGACGCACGACCGGAATTCGGCATATACATTGCTTCTGGAATAGGATGGCTTGGTGCGGATCAAGACCCAGATTGTCGCAGCTTTGTCGAGCGCCGTGGCCTTGATCGGCCTTGTGGGCGGCATTGCTATAGTCTCCCAGATATCGCTGACCAGATCCGGTGCACTGGCTGAGGCGACAAGCGTTGCACGGCAACTGGCGGCGGCGATCGCCTTCAAGGCCGCCGATACGCCACGTCCGTTGTTCGAGAGACCCGAAGCGTTGCGTGAATTCGTGACCTCGCAGCACAGCGGCTCGAAACGCGACCTCGTCGTGGTCGATCGCGGCAAGATCATCTTGGCGGATATCCCGGGTGAGGAACAGAACGTCGGAACCGCCTTCGATCATGATCGCGGCAATGAAGTCGGCCGCACGCTCGATGACGGCGAGCCCCGCGACTTCGTCGAAAGCAGCGCCGACGTGGCGGAAGCGATCAATCTGGTCGCAGTGCCGATCAAGGATGCCGCCGACCAGACCGTCGGCGCGGTCCTGTTCGAGTACACGCCACTGCTGCGCGCTGCCCAGCAGCGCACCAACAACGTGCTCTGGCTTGTCGGCCTGTGCACCGCGGCCGCCGTGCTGCTTTCCGCGCTCTCGGCTTTCCTTTTGCTGCGCGGCTTTGGCGCCGGTCTTTCCGGCCTCAACCGCGGCATCGAATCGCTGGCGCGGGGCGACGCCGGGGCGCGCATCGGCCGTATCGCCAATGACGAGTTCGGCCAGTTGGCGCAAGGGTTCGACCGCATGGCATCCGAACTCGAATCCTCGCGTGGGCAGCTCGTCGAGCAAAAAGCCTATATCGAGGATATTGTCCGCACCGTTGCCGAGGGCATCGCCGTCATCAACGGCAGTGGCCAGATCGTCTCGGTCAATCCGGCAGCCGCCGAGATCGTCGGGCGGCGCAACGACAAGATCGAGGGGCAGGATTGGTCGTCGATCCTCGATATCAGAGGGCTGTCGGGAGACAGGTTGGCGCAGGGAACATCGCCGATCGAACTGGCGCTGAGCACGGGCCGTCGACATCAGGCGGAGGTGCGGCTGGCAAAACCGGACGGATCGTATCTGCCGGTGATTGCCAGCTGCAATCCGCTCAATCGCTCCGATGGCGGCATCGTGCTGACGTTGAGCGACATCAGCGAGTTGCGCAGCGCCGAAAGGGCGGTCAGCGATCGCGCCGAGGAAATGGCGACGCTGAACCGCGAACTGAAGGAAACGTCCCAGGCAACGACCCGCCTGGTCAAACTCGGCGAACTGCTGCAGGCTTGCGTCACCTTCAAGGAGGCATTTTCCGTCGTCGGTTCGGCCATGCCCGACTTCTTTGGTGGATTGAGCGGGACCGTTCATCTGACCAGTGCCTCGCGCAACCTGGTCGAGGAGATGGCGCATTGGGGGGCTGTCCGTTCCAGCGTTGGCCAATTTGCGCCGGAAGATTGCTGGGCGCTGCGGCGCGGCCAGGAGCATGTTGCCGGCCCCGGCATGCTGACGCCGCGCTGCAACCACATCACCGAGAATGGCGGCCGCGGTTATGTCTGTATGCCTCTGGCGGCGCAGGGGGAGACGCTTGGCATTGTGCATCTGTGCGAACCAGATGCCGTTGACAGGCCGGGCTGGCTGGCCGAGCGGCAGCAGATCCTGCGTGGTGTCGTCGATACGCTGGCATTGGCGCTCGCCAATTTGCGCCTGCGCGAAACGCTGCGGCAACAATCGATCCGTGACCCGAATACCGGGCTCTACAATCGCCGCTATCTCGAAGAGACAAGCAGTCGCGAACTGAGGCGCATGGAGCGTTCCGAACAGCCCCTGGCGATGATCATGCTCGATGTCGATCATTTCAAGCAGTTCAACGACACGTTCGGCCATGAAGCCGGGGATCTCGTCCTCAAGCAGGTCGCCGGCACGCTGCTCGACCATGCCAGGGAAAGTGACGTGGTGTCACGCTATGGCGGCGAGGAATTCGCCCTGATGATGCCGGCGACTTCGCTGGCGGATGGCGCCGAGCGTGCCGAGGCGCTGCGAAAAGCGATCAAGCAGCTTCATCTCGCTCATCGCGGCCGCACGCTTGGCACCATTACCGCGTCATTCGGGGTGGCTGCCTTTCCGGAGCTTGGCGCCTCATGGGCGGAGATCGTCAACGCCGCGGATCGCGCGCTCTATCAGGCAAAGGCTGACGGGCGTGACCGCGTCGTCGTCGGGTTGGGCAACGCGCATGCGGACCGGCAACAGGCCAAGGCCAGCAAAAGCGTGGCTTGAGGTCCGGCGTCCCGCTGTCGCGGCCGGCGAGATTATTCCGGTGTGCCTTGTTTCGTGTCCAGCACGTCGCGCAGTTTCGCCGCCAACTGCTCGATGGTGAAGGGCTTGGCCAGGAAATGCACGTCATGGTCGAGCACGCCGTTGTGAACCACGGCGTTTCGGGTGAAGCCGGTGGTGAAGATCACTTTCAGCCAAGGCCTGCGCGCGACCGCTTCTTCCGCCAGCTTGCGGCCGTTCATGACCGGCATGACGATATCGGTGAACAGAAGTGCGATGCCGGGGTTTTCCGCCAGCTTCTGCAACGCTTCCTGGCCGC
The DNA here is from genome assembly GCF_040320745.1 of Mesorhizobium sp. M0621. Taxonomy (NCBI): domain Bacteria; kingdom Pseudomonadati; phylum Pseudomonadota; class Alphaproteobacteria; order Hyphomicrobiales; family Phyllobacteriaceae; genus Mesorhizobium; species Mesorhizobium sp. M0621. The sequence goes on from NZ_JAMYQF010000054.1 coordinate 24,692, forward strand.
TTGCGGCATCGATGACGGCGTAGCCGAGTTCGCGCATGGCATTCGTGGTGGAGGCACGCACCTGGGCATCGTCCTCGACGACAAGGATCGTTTCGGTGACCGGTGCCGCGGGGTTCCCGCTGCGCCCACCCGGTACGACGGGCTCCTGCGGGTCGAAGAATCGCGGCAAGTAGATCTTGACCGTCGTGCCTTCGCCGGGTTCCGAATAGATCTTGACGTGGCCACCCGACTGTTTGACGAAACCGAACACCTGGCTCAGTCCCAGGCCGGTACCCTTATTGACCGGCTTGGTGGTGAAAAAGGGCTCGAAGGCCTTGGCTATGATTTCGGGGGCCATGCCCGAACCGGTGTCGCTGACGGCGATCATCACATACTGGCCGGCCTCGACATCGGCATGGGTGGCGGCGTAGCTGTCGTCGAGATGGCTGTTGGCGGTCTCGATGGTCAGCCTGCCGCCATCGCCCATGGCGTCACGCGCGTTGACGGCGAGGTTGAGAATGGCGTTCTCGATCTGGCTCGGGTCGGCATGGATCTTCCACAAGCCGCCCGCCAGCACGGTTTCGATGCGAATGGCTTCGCCGAGCGCCCGCCGGATGAGGTCCGACATTCCGGTCAGCAGGCGGTTGGCGTCGACGATCTGCGGCGCCAGCGGCTGCTGGCGTGAGAAGGCGAGCAGCCGGGCCGTCAGGTTGGCAGCACGGTTTGCCGCGTCGACCGCCGCCTCGATGAATTTTGCGATGTCGTGCTCGCCGCGCGCCAACTTGCGCTGGGCGAGGTTCATGGCACTGATGATCACCGCCAGCATGTTGTTGAAATCGTGGGCGATACCGCCTGTGAGTTGACCGACCGCTTCCATCTTCTGCATCTGGCGGATCTGGGATTCGGCCTTTTCGCGCGTCTGGATCTCATGGCCGAGCGCGATGTTCTTGCGCATCAGTTCTTCCTGGGCGGCCACCACCTCGCGGAAGCGGCGGCGCGATTGCCTGATCGTGTAGGCGGCAAGCAGGAAGATCGCCAGCAGCGCCGCCAGCGAACCGACGCGCAGCCAGGTTTCGACCTGGTCGGTATGGTCGTCGCGCGTAGCGACGGCGGCGGCGCCGATGCGTCGGATCGTATCCATGCTGGTCCGGATTTCGTCCATGACAGCCTTGCCCTGGCCGCTGCGGACCAGATCCAGCGCCTTCGTCGCATTGCCTTGGTCGTACAGCGCAATCGTCTCGGCCAGTTCAGCCTGCATTTGCGAAAGCGCGTCCTTGATGTGGTTGATCTGCTGGACGATTTGGTCGTCCGGGGCCGTCATGCTGTCGATGCGTGCAAATTGCCCCGGAATTGCGCTCACAGCCCGTCGATAGGGTTCGAGATAGGATTTCTCGCCGGTCAGCAGATAGCCGCGCTGGCCGCTCTCCGCGTCTTGCGCCAGCGAAAGCAGGCCGGAAAGCAATTCCTGATACTCGATTGCCTCGCGCGCGGCGGCGCGATTGGCCCTCTGGCCCTCGACCAGCATGGCACGGCTGCCGACGATCAGCGCCAACACCGCGAAGCCAATGATGAGCGGGAGCGATTGCCATCGCATGGCGCGTCGAAGACGAGCAATCATCTGTAATGCTGAGCCAAAAGGAATTCCCCCGGGGCAACATTTCGTAAGCGGCGCGGCGTCGGAACGCAATATGCCGTCTTCTTGAAGCCGGCAATCCGCCGCCAGCCTTGCGAAACCTTCATCATTTGGCTAAGGAGGCCGCGCATTCAGCGGCCGGCGTCAGCCGGCCTCCCGCTTTTCGGGATTCCCGCTTTTGGGCTGGGGTCCGGCTTCAGTCAAAGGCATTTCGCTTCCATGGCGCGCATCGTGATGAAATTCGGCGGAACCTCCGTCGCCGACATCGCCCGCATCCGCAATGTGGCGCGTCACGTCAAACGCGAGGTCGATGCCGGCCATGAGGTGGCGGTGGTCGTTTCGGCGATGTCCGGCAAGACCAACGAACTGGTCGGCTGGACGCGCGAAGCCTCGCCGATGCACGACGCACGCGAGTATGACGCGGTGGTCGCTTCCGGCGAACAGGTCACGGCCGGCCTTCTGGCAATCACCCTGCAGAACATGGGCGTGCATGCTCGCTCCTGGCAGGGCTGGCAGATCCCGATCAAGACCGACAATGCGCATGGCGCGGCGCGCATCCTCGACATCGACGGCGCCTTCCTGATCAAGCGCTTCGGCGAGGGCCAGGTGGCTGTGATCGCCGGATTCCAGGGCATCGGCCCGGACAATCGTATCGCCACGCTTGGTCGCGGCGGCTCCGACACCAGTGCGGTCGCCATCGCGGCGGCGGTCAAGGCCGATCGTTGCGACATCTACACCGACGTCGACGGGGTCTACACAACCGATCCGCGCATCGAGCCCAAGGCGCGGCGGCTGGCCAAGATCTCGTTCGAGGAAATGCTTGAAATGGCCTCGCTCGGCGCCAAGGTTCTGCAGGTGCGTTCGGTCGAGCTTGCCATGGTGCACAGGGTGCGTACCTTCGTGCGGTCGTCCTTCGACGATCCCGATGCGCCCGGAATGGGGGATTTGCTCAATCCGCCCGGAACGCTCATTTGCGACGAGGAAGAGATCGTGGAACAGCAGGTCGTCACCGGAATTGCCTACGCCAAGGACGAGGCGCAGATTTCGCTGCGCCGGGTCGGCGACCGGCCGGGCGTTGCCGCCGGCATCTTCGGGCCGCTGGCCGAAGCCAACATCAATGTCGACATGATCGTCCAGAACATTTCCGAGGACGGCAAGTTCACCGACATGACCTTTACCGTGCCATCGGGCGATGTCGACAAGGCGCTGGCCGTGCTTGAACGGCTGAAAGCCGAGATCGGCTACGATGTCGTGCAGTCGGAAGCCGGCATGTCGAAGGTTTCGGTCATCGGCATCGGCATGAGGAGCCATGCCGGCGTCGCAGCCACCGCTTTCAAGGCGCTGGCCGACAAGTCGATCAACATCCGTGCCATCACGACCTCGGAGATCAAGATTTCGATCCTGATCGACGGTCCGTACACCGAACTTGCGGTTCGTACTTTGCATTCCGTCTACGGTCTGGATAAGCAGTAGCGAGAACGATTTGAGTTGTTGCGTGTGCGCCGGTCGCAGTGGAAACTGCGACGGGCAGAATGTCCATTGGAGAAGAAGCCGCGATGCGTGATCAGGCCAGTGGCCCGCGCGTTTTGCTCAAACGGCTCCGCGAGCTCATGCAAGAGCCGCTGGAGCCGCAGGAGCGGCTTGACCGGATCGTGCGCGATATCGCCTCCAACATGGTCGCCGAAGTGTGCTCGCTCTACGTGCTGCGCGCCGATTCGGTGCTCGAACTCTATGCCACCGAGGGTTTGAACCCGAACGCCGTCCACCTGGCGCAGCTCAGGCTGGGGCAGGGCCTGGTCGGCACGATCGCGGCGAGCGCACGGCCGCTCAACCTTTCCAATGCGCAGGAACACCCGGCCTTCGCCTACCTGCCGGAGACCGGGGAAGAGATCTACAACTCCTTCCTCGGCGTGCCGGTGCTGCGGGCAGGGCGCACGCTGGGCGTGCTGGTGGTGCAGAACAAGACCATGCGCCATTACCGCGACGACGAGGTCGAGGCGCTGGAAACCACCGCGATGGTCATCGCCGAGATGATCGCCACCGGCGATCTGGCGCGGCTGACCAGGCCTGGCCTTGAACTCGATCTGCGCCGCCCGGTCAGCTTTACCGGCCTGTCCTTCAATGAAGGCGTCGGACTTGGCCATGTCGTGCTGCACGAGCCGCGCATCGTCGTCACCAATCTGTTCAACGAGGACAGCGAGGAAGAGGTTCGCCGGCTCGAAACCTCGCTCGGTTCGCTCAGGCTCTCCATCGACGACATGCTGGAGCGCCGCGACGTCGCCTTCGAGGGCGAGCATCGCCAGGTCTTGGAAGCCTATCGCATGTTCGCCAACGACCGCGGCTGGGTGCGCCGGCTGGAAGAGGCGATTCGCAACGGCCTGACGGCCGAAGCAGCCGTCGAAAAGGTGCAGAGCGACATGCGCGCCCGCATGCTGCATATGACCGATCCTTATCTGCGCGAGCGGATGAGCGATTTCGACGACCTTGCCAACCGGCTGCTGCGCCAGCTGATGGGGCGCGGGCCGGAGGATGTCGCCGCATCGCTGCCGAAGGACGCCATCATCGTTGCGCGTTCGATGGGGGCCGCCGAACTGCTCGACTATCCCCGGGACAAGATGCGCGGGCTGGTGCTCGAGGACGGCGCTGCGACCAGCCACGTCGTCATCGTCGCGCGCGCCATGGGCATCCCTGTCGCCGGCCAGATGAAGGGCGCCGTTTCCATGGCGGAAAACGGCGACGCCATTATCGTCGATGGCGAAGAGGGCGTGATCCATTTGCGGCCGCAGGCCGATCTTGAAGCCGCGTATGCCGAAAAGGTGCGTTTCCGGGCGCGCCGGCAAGAGGTTTATCGCGAGCTGCGCAAGAAGCCGTCGACGACGAGGGATGGCGTCCAGGTCGATCTGTTGATGAACGCTGGTCTTGCCGTCGACCTGCCGCAGCTGGCCGAGGCGGGTGCGGCCGGCATCGGCCTGTTCCGCACCGAACTGCAATTCATGGTCGCTTCGACCTTTCCCCGTGCCGAGGCCCAGGAAAAGCTTTACCGCGACGTGCTCGAGGCAGCGCGCGGCAAGCCGGTCACCTTCCGCACCATCGATATTGGCGGCGACAAGGTGCTGCCCTACTTCAAGGGCTCTATCCAGGAAGAGAATCCGGCGCTTGGCTGGCGGGCGATCCGCCTGACGCTGGATCGGCCGGGGTTGCTGCGCACCCAGATCCGTGCCCTGCTCAAGGCCAGCGGCGGGCGTGAGCTCAAGCTGATGCTGCCGATGGTGACCGAGCTCGGAGAGATCGCCCAGGCACGCGAGATCATCGACCGCGAAGTGCGGCATCTGTCGCGTTTTGCCCATCATTTGCCGACCAGCCTCAAGCTGGGCGCCATGCTGGAAGTGCCGTCGCTCTTGTTCCAGCTCGACGAATTGATGAAGGCCGTCGATTTCGTCTCGGTCGGTTCGAACGACCTGTTCCAGTTCGTCATGGCCGTCGACCGCGGCAACACGCAATTGGCCAACCGCTTCGACACGCTGTCGGCGCCGTTCCTGCGGGTGCTCAAGCAGATCGCCGATGCTGGCGTGCGCAACCATACGCCGGTGACACTGTGCGGCGAACTTGCCGGAAAACCTATCTCGGCGATGGCATTGATCGGCCTCGGCTTCCGCTCGATCTCGATGTCGCCGGCCTCGATCGGCCCGGTCAAGGCGATGCTGACGGAACTGCCGCTGGATGAGTTGGAGGCATTCTTCGACGACAATCTGATGGCGCCGGCGCAGGGGTTGCCGATGCGGGCGCTGCTGCAGGCCTTTGCCGACGACCGCTCGATCCCATTATAACAGCCTCATCATGGTCAACCTGCCCCGCGATCGTATGGATCAAGTCGTCAAGCGTTTCGAGATGCTCGAAGCGCAGATGTCGGCCGGTCCGGCGCCGGATGCCTATGTGCGGATGGCGTCCGAATACGCCGAAATCCAGGACATGGTGGCCAAGGTCAGGGCGCTGCGCTTGGCCGAGCATGAGCAGGCCGACCTCGAAGCCATGCTTGCCGACAAGGGCACCGATGCCGAGATGCGGGCGCTCGCCGAGGCCGACCTGCCGGAGGTCGAGGAACGCATCGAGGCGCTGCAGAAGGACATCCAGATCCTGCTGCTGCCCAGGGATGCCGCCGACGACAAGAACGCCATTCTCGAAATTCGCGCTGGTACCGGCGGCGATGAAGCAGCCCTTTTCGCCGGCGACCTGTTTCGCATGTATGAGCGCTACGCCGCCGAACGCGGCTGGCGTTTCGAGACGGTGTCGGCCAGCGACGGCGATGCAGGCGGCTACAAGGAAATCATCGCCACGGTGTCGGGCAAGGGCGTTTTTGCGCACCTGAAATTCGAATCCGGCGTGCACCGCGTGCAGCGCGTGCCGGCGACCGAGGCGAGCGGGCGCATCCACACGTCGGCGGCAACCGTCGCGGTGCTGCCGGAAGCCGAAGAGGTCGACATCGACATCAAAGCCGAAGACATCCGCATCGACACGATGCGCGCCTCGGGTTCGGGCGGCCAGCACGTCAACACCACCGATTCGGCCGTCCGTATCACCCATCTGCCGACCGGCATCATGGTGGTGCAGGCGGAAAAGTCGCAACACCAGAACCGGGCGAAGGCCATGCAGATCCTGCGCGCCCGCCTCTATGACCTGGAGCGCGGCAAGGCGGACGAGGAGCGTTCCGAATCGCGCAAGTCGCAGGTCGGTTCCGGCGACCGCTCCGAGCGCATCCGCACCTACAATTTCCCGCAAGGCCGCGTCACCGACCACCGCATCAATCTGACGCTCTACAAGCTCGACCGGGTGATGATGGGTGAACTCGACGAGATCATCAACGCACTGATCGCCGATCACCAGTCGAAGCTGCTCGCCGACATCGGCATCGATGGGTGATCAACTGCCCGAGACGCTGGGGCGGTTGCTGCGGGAAGCGCAGGCTCGGCTTGCCGCTGCCGCCATCGACGATCCGGCGCTCGATGCGAGGCTGATCGTCGAGCATTTTTCCGGCACCACGCGCACGCAAGCCATCGCGGACCCCGAACGTAAGGTCGACGCTGGCGTTGTTGCCGAAATCGATGCCGCCTTGCGACGCCGCGCCGGCGGCGAGCCGGTGCATCGCATCCTCGGCTATCGTGAATTTTACGGTTTGCGGCTGTCGCTATCGCCGGAAACGTTGGAGCCGAGGCCAGATACCGAAACGCTGGTCGAGGCGATGTTGCCCTTCGTCAAGGCAGTTGCGGCGCGGGAGGGCGCGTGCCGCATCCTCGATCTTGGCACCGGCACCGGCGCCATTGCGCTGGCGCTGCTCAGCGTCGTGCCAGGCGCGATCGCCACCGGCGTCGATCTGTCTGCGGGCGCGCTGGCGACGGCGACCCGCAATGCCGGGCAATTGGGCCTTGCAGGGCGGTTCACTGGGCTCCAGTCGGACTGGTTCGAAAAAGTTTCTGGCCGGTACCATGTAATTGCCGCAAACCCTCCCTATATACCGTTCGAAGACGTTGGAAATCTGCAGGACGAAGTCCGCAATTTCGACCCGCGCTTGGCCTTGGATGGCGGCGCGGACGGTCTGAACCCCTATAGGATCATCGCCGCAGAGGCGGCGAGGTTTTTGGAAACTGAAGGCAGGATTGCGGTCGAGATCGGCCACACGCAGCACAACCAGGTTTCGGAGATATTCACTGCTGCCGGCTACGTGCCGGGCGGTGCTTTTCGAGATTTTGGCGGAAACGACAGGGTTCTTGTCTTTGAAAGGGTAAAGCCTTGACGCAGTGCAAAAAAGCGCTTGGCAATGCCGGGGAATGCGGCTAGGGTCGCCTTAACCGGATGAGACGAAGCAGGCAGTGCTCTTAGCGATTCGGTTTTCCTTGGAAATAGCTGCCTTCTTGCGCAAACGATGCCCAAGCTTCGTGCGGGAATCGTCCGGCAAGTGATGTAACCGGAACAGGATGGCACGTGGCGCCAACGCAATTGATGCGGGCGAACGCCGGTGAAGAGACGAAACGGCTGGCTGCATGAGCGCCTCCGTTCGTGAAGAGTTTTCGAAAATTTCAAAATGAAGAGAGTTTGATGAGGCCACAACAGCAGAACAGGCGCATGCGCGGTCGTAACAACAGCGGCGGCGGTGGTAACAATAACAATAATAATAACAACAACAACCGCAAGGGGCCGAATCCCCTGACGCGCAACTACGAGAGCAACGGCCCGGACGTGAAGATCCGCGGTTCGGCCCAGCAGATCGCCGAAAAATACGCCACCCTTGCCCGTGATGCACAAAGCTCCGGCGACCGGGTCATGGCGGAGAATTATCTCCAGCATGCCGAACACTACAATCGCATCATCGCGGCCGCGCAGGCACAGATGCCGATCCAGAACACGCAGCAGAATCGCGATGATTTCGACGATGACGGCGACGAGGATCGCGACGATTTCGACAATGCCGGCAACACCGGCAACAACAGCAACACTGTTTCCGACGCCCAGGTGCCGGTGATCAACCATGGCGCCGGCCCGCAGCCGGTCATCGAAGGCATGCCGGCCGAGGTTGCGCTCAACCGGGAAGGTGGCCGCGACAATCGCGACAATAGTGGGCGTGACAATAGCGGGCGCGACAATAGCGGCCGCAACAATGGCGGCCGCCATCGCGATCGTCGCCCCAATGGCGGTTACGGCCAGAGCGGTCAGCGCGACTATTCATCGTCCGCCGAGCAAGGTGGCCAGCCCCAGAGCAACGAGCCCGCAATTCAGGGCGAAGCCGCTTCGCCGACCGAGTCCGTTGCGGCGGCCGAACCTGCTCCGTTGTTCGAGAACCTGTCGCCGGCAGGTCTTGCCGCACGGGCCGAACTCAATGAGGCGGCCGCCGAAAGCGGTGCTGCCCGTCGCCCGAGGCGTCCGCGCCGTCCGCGCGTGAACGCAGATCAGGTTGAGGGCGGTGGCGACAACGCCGAAGCCGGCGAGGTGGCTGCGGCCCCGGTCGATAGCGGCAACGCCGAACCGGCCAGTGTCGACATCGACAATTGATCGAACGACACGTCAAGACGTTGAACGGCGGGGAGAAATCTCCGCCGTTTTTGTTTGGGGCGGCTGTGCAATATTATGCGGTTGCCGATATCGAGACGTCTTGAGGGTTCGGGACCTGTGCACCATATCAGCCTCAACAGGATCCGGCTCGAATGGGCGGGTCCGTCACCGCAATCTGATCCGGTGCCGCAAAGCGGGCCGGTGATGGAAGGAGACAGATATGAACCTTGAGAAATACTCAGAGCGCGTGCGCGGCTTCATCCAATCCGCGCAGACTATGGCGCTCTCCCGCAATCACCAGCAATTCACGCCTGAACACATCCTGAAAGTGCTCGTCGACGATGACGAGGGCCTGGCCGCGTCGCTGATCGAGCGCGCCGGCGGCAACGTCCGCGACGTCAAGCTTGGCGTCGAGACGGCGCTCGAGGCGATGCCCAAGGTCGAGGGCGGCAATGGCCAGCTCTATCTGGCGCAGCCGCTGGCAAAAGTGTTCTCGACCGCCGAGGAACTCGCGAAGAAGGCCGGCGACAGCTTTGTCACGGTCGAGCGCCTGCTGCAGGCGCTTGCCATGGAGAAATCGGCCAAGACGGCTGACATCCTGGCCAAGGCCGGTGTTACCGCGCAGGCGCTCAACCAGGTCATCAACGACGTCCGCAAAGGCCGCACCGCCGATTCGGCGAGTGCCGAACAGGGCTATGACGCGTTGAAGAAATATGCGCGTGACCTGACCGCGGATGCGCGCGCCGGCAAGCTAGATCCGGTCATTGGTCGTGACGACGAGATCCGCCGCACCATCCAGGTGCTGTCGCGCCGCACCAAGAACAATCCGGTGCTGATCGGCGAACCGGGTGTCGGCAAGACGGCGATCGCCGAGGGCCTGGCGCTGCGCATCGTCAATGGTGACGTACCGGAATCGCTGAAGGACAAGCAGTTGATGGCGCTCGACATGGGCGCGCTGATCGCCGGCGCCAAATATCGCGGCGAGTTCGAGGAGAGGCTGAAGGCCGTGCTCTCCGAAGTTACTTCGACCAATGGCAACATCATCCTGTTCATCGACGAGATGCACACGCTGGTGGGCGCCGGCAAGGCGGACGGCGCCATGGATGCGTCGAACCTGTTGAAGCCGGCGCTTGCGCGCGGTGAATTGCACTGCGTCGGCGCCACCACGCTCGATGAGTATCGCAAGCATGTCGAGAAGGATGCAGCCCTTGCCCGCCGTTTCCAGCCGGTGTTCGTCGATGAGCCGACGGTGGAGGACACGGTTTCGATCCTGCGCGGCCTGAAGGAAAAATACGAGCAGCACCACAAGGTGCGCATTTCGGATTCGGCGTTGGTGGCGGCGGCGACGCTGTCCAACCGCTATATCGCCGACCGCTTCCTGCCCGACAAGGCGATCGACCTCGTCGACGAAGCCGCATCGCGGCTGCGCATGCAGGTCGATTCCAAGCCCGAAGCACTGGATGAGATCGATCGCCGTATCATGCAGCTCAAGATCGAGCGCGAGGCGCTGAAGGTCGAGACCGACGATGCCTCGAAGGACCGGCTCGCCCGTTTGGAAAAGGAACTCGTCGGCCTCGAAGAGGAATCGACCGAGATCACCGCCAAGTGGCAGGCCGAGAAGCAGAAGCTCGGGCTCGCCGCCGATCTCAAGAAGCAGCTCGACCAAGCGCGCAACGACCTCGCCATTGCCCAGCGCAAGGGTGAATTCCAACGCGCCGGCGAGCTTGCCTATGGCAAGATCCCGGAACTGGAAAAGAAGCTGAAGGTGGCCGAAACCCAGGACGGCAAGGTCGGCATGGTCGAAGAAGTGGTCCAGCCCGACCATGTCGCCCATATCGTCTCGCGCTGGACCGGCATTCCGGTCGACAAGATGCTGCAGGGCGAGCGCGACAAGCTGCTGCGCATGGAAGACGAGATCGGCAAGCGTGTGGTCGGCCAGGGTGAGGCGGTGCAGGCTGTCTCGAAGGCTGTGCGTCGGGCTCGTGCCGGCTTGCAGGATCCGAACCGGCCGATCGGCTCGTTCATGTTCCTCGGGCCGACAGGCGTCGGCAAGACCGAACTGACCAAGGCGCTGGCGAGCTTCCTGTTCGACGACGAGAGCGCGATGGTGCGCATCGACATGTCGGAGTTCATGGAGAAGCACTCGGTCGCCCGGCTGATCGGCGCGCCTCCCGGCTATGTCGGCTATGAGGAAGGCGGCGCGCTGACCGAAGCGGTGCGGCGGCGACCCTATCAGGTCGTGCTGTTCGACGAGATCGAGAAGGCGCATCCGGATGTCTTCAACGTGCTGTTGCAGGTGCTCGATGACGGCCGCCTGACCGACGGGCAGGGCCGCACGGTCGACTTCCGCAACACGCTGATCATCATGACGTCGAACCTGGGTGCTGAATATCTCGTCAATCTCGGCGAGGGCCAGGATGTCGATGAGGTTCGCGACGAGGTGATGAATGTCGTCAGGGCGTCGTTCCGGCCGGAGTTCCTTAACCGCGTCGACGAGGTGATCCTGTTCCACCGGCTGCGCCGGCAGGATATGGGCCGCATCGTCGAGATCCAGCTCAAGCGGCTGGAAAGCCTGCTCGTCGATCGCAAGATCACGCTGTCGCTGGACCAGGAGTCGATCGACTGGCTGGCGGCCAAGGGTTACGACCCGGCCTATGGCGCGCGGCCGCTGAAGCGGGTGATGCAGAAGGAACTGCAGGACCCGCTGGCGGAGAAGATCCTGCTCGGCGACATCCTCGACGGCTCTACCGTCAAGGTGACAGCCGGTTCCGACCGGCTGAATTTCCGCTCCAAGCCGACGATCGTCGCGGCTGAAGCGGCAGCCTGATCCAACGCCGCGCGTCCATCCTGGACGCGCGGCTTTTTTCATATAAACGGGGGCGGGGATGACGCTGGACGACTATAACGGCTTCTGCGCATCGCTGCCTGCGACGAGCCATGTCGTCCAGTGGGGCGGAGCCCATGTCTGGAAGGTCGGAGCCAAGGTCTTCGCGATCGGCGGCTGGGACCAAGGCCAGCAGCTCTTCGTTACCTTCAAATGCTCCGAAATCGCCTATGATGTGCTCAAGGAGCAGCCGGGCCTGCGACCCGCGCCCTATCTTGCCTCGCGCGGCATGACATGGATCCAGCGTCGGACAAGCCAGAGCATGGATGATGCTGCGCTGAAAGACTATCTGCGCGAGAGCCATCGCCTTGTCGCCCTGAAGCTGACGAAGCAGGCGCGCAAGGAATTGGGGCTTGCCGCAGGCTAGCCAATATTCGTCGAGGTGCCGGGAAACCGCCATCTTCATGCCCGGTTCATATTGGAACCATAGGCTGGGCAAATGGTTTGCTGGCGAAGGGGTTCGCCTTACAGGGACAACGCCGGGCGGCGGCAATTACGGACCGGAGAGCTTCGCCACCATGCTGCGCACGATCTTCACCCTTTCGGTACTTGCCGGCGGGTTTTTGTCTTCGAATTCCCTCGCTGCGCCGACGCAGGACAGCGCACCACCGATCGTCTGCGCCGCCAATGACGGTGGCATCCTGCTCGCGCAGGACGGCAATGTGGACATTTACTACGACGCCAGGGGCAACCGCGTCATTGTCGATGCCGATACCGGCAAGGTCATCGCCATCCAGCCGCCGCAGACGCGGCTCGACCGCCGCGTGCTGCGTCGCGAGACACGGCTGCGCGAACTGGGCCGCGCCCCCGATGACAATGACCGCTACTATCTCGACGATCCGGAAGACATGGCGCGGTTCCGCCGCAAGCAGCTGGAAGAGGAAGGCCGGGTCATCCCGCCGCCGGCGGACGAATACGATCCCAACAGTGACAATTCCGCGGAAGCCTATCCGCCGCCACTGCAGGACGATGGCAGCTACGACAACAATTATCCCGATGCACCCCAGCCGGCAGAGCCGCAAATCATAACGCGTCAGCCGCTGGACGAGGCCTCGATAGACCCTGGTCAGCCGGCCGAGCCAGATGATCAAGCGGCTTTGCCGCCAAAGGCTGGCGACAAGAACACTGTTGCCCCATCGCTTTCGCTGGGCGCACGCCAGGATGTGGCGGCGCTGCAGGTGCTGCTCGACCGGGGTGGCGCTTCGCCTGGCGTCATCGACGGGCGATTCGGTTCGAATGTCGACAAGGCACTCGCCGCCTACAACCAGATCACCGGAAGCAATCTGCGATCGACCGATGCTGTCGGCATCCAGTCAGCACTGGCGCAATCCGGCGGCGACGCTTTCGCCAACTACACGATCACGCCGGAGGATGCGGCCGGCCCGTATGTCGCCTCGATCCCGGAAGACTACAGCCAAAAGGCGCAGCTCGACCGCATGGGCTATACGTCTGTGACCGAAGCTCTGGCGGAGCGCTTCCACATGGACGAGAATTATCTCAAGGCGCTCAACCCGGACATCAACTTCAATCGCCCCGGCACGATCATCAAAGTCGCCAATTTCGGCAGGCTGGTCTCGACGCCGGTGGCCCGCATCGTCGCCGACAAGGACAAGAAAGAGGTTTTCGCCTATGATGCCGGCGGCAGGCTGGTGGCAGCCTATCCCGCCACCATCGGCTCGTCGGATACGCCGTCACCGTCCGGCACGCATGCGGTATCGCGCGTCGCGCTCGATCCAAACTACACCTACAATCCCAGCATCAATTTCAAGCAGGGTCAAAACAACAAGATCCTGACCATTCCGCCAGGCCCGAACGGTCCCGTCGGCTCGGTCTGGATCGCCCTGGACAAGCCGACCTACGGCATCCACGGCACGCCGGACCCATCGAAGATCGGCAAGACCGAAAGCCATGGCTGCGTGCGCCTGACCAACTGGGATGCTCGTGAACTGGCCAAGCTGGTGTCGCCGGGTGTGACGGTGGAGTTTGTCGGCGGACCTTCAGCCGATGACTTTGCGCAGCAGTGAACTCCGAAGTGCGGCGGCATAGATCAGCTGCACGACCAGGATGAAGCCGATGCCGAGCAAGGGATTGACGAATGACAGTGCGGCGCCGATCGCCCACAGGATTTGCGCCTTGACGATGCGCAGATAGACCGTGCGTTTCGTTTCCGCGTCGACGCCCTCTGCCAGGAAGCCGTTTTTCTCCGCATAGCGCCAGCTCGCGAACAGCGTGACGCCGAGCATCAGCAGATTGAGCCAATAGACGAGCACCGCGGTTCTGAACTCGAGGAAGTCGGCCAAAAGGTCGGTCGAGAACGGCAGCAGGGCGATGAAGCCAAGAAAGCAGAGGTTCAGCGTGGCAAGCCGTCGGTCGGATCTGGCGATCAGGCCATGCTGCGCCTGCTGGCCGAACCAGAAGATGGTCAGCGTCAGGAAGCTCAAGGCGTAGGTCAGGAAACGTGGCGCCAGTGCCGCGATCGCGGCAAGCAGGTCGCGTTCGGAATGGATTGCTTCGTGCGCCGGCACCCTGATTTCGAGAACGATCAGGGTGAGCGCGATGGCAAACACCCCGTCGGTGATGCCGACGATACGGCCGCGTCCCTCCGCCGATGCTTCAAGTGGCCGCCTCATCGATGTCTTCCCCGTTTGCAAGTTTCCAGGAAACCTAACATGGCTGCCGCCGTTTGCATCAGAACAGGCGCAATCCCGGCAATGTGGCTGGTTTCAAGGATAGCAGACCACTGGCCGGTTGTTGCCGTTGCACCGGAGGTCTAAGCAAGGTTCCATGCATTCACCAAGCGCAGCCGCCGCCGTCCCGCTGACCAATCCGGCCACGAACGGCACGTTCTGTCCGCAAGCGCAGCGGCGATTTGTGCTGATCGCGGCCATCCTGGCTTCGGCGCTCGGCTTCATCGACGGTTCGATCCTGGCCATCGCCACGCCGGCGATCCGCGTCAATCTTGGCGCCAGCCTCGCCGAGGCACAGTGGATTTCCAACGCCTATGCCTTGACGCTATCGGCACTGATCCTTGCCGGCGGTGCCGCTGGCGATCGATTCGGGCTGCGCCGCGCCTTCGTGGCCGGCATCGCGCTGTTCATTACCGCTTCGCTTGCCTGTGCGCTGGCGCCGAATGCAATTGTGCTGATCGCATTTCGCGCCGTGCAGGGCATTGGTGCGGCTATCATGGTGCCGGGCAGCCTCGCCATCATCGCCAAGGCCTACCCGAAAAAGGAACGCGGCCGCGCTATCGGCATCTGGGCGGCGGCTTCGGCGCTGACCACGGCACTTGGCCCGGTGTTCGGCGGCTTCGTGCTGTCGGCTTTCGGCGACGGCATCTGGCGGGCGATCTTCGCCATCAACCTGCCGCTCGGCCTTATCTCGATCTATCTCCTGCTGGCCAAGGTTCCAGCCGATACGCCGACCGAGAAACGCAGCCTGGACCTCGGCGGTGCCGCACTCGCGACATTGGCCTTCGGTGCGCTCGCCTACGGGCTGACCTCGATGAGCGCCAGCGGTGAGGGCCACATTGCCGGGCCGAGCATTGCCGCCGGCGTCGTATTGCTGGCTGTCTTCATCGTCTTCGAGCTTCGGCAGCGCGAGCCGATGATCGACCTCAGCCTGTTTCGCGTCGGCGCTTTCGCCGGCGCCAATGTCGCGACGTTTTTCCTCTATTTCGCGCTGTCGGCCAATCTTTTCTATCTGCCGATGCTGCTGATCGCCGGCTGGGGACTGAGCACGGCCGAAGTCGGCTTCATCTTCGTGCCGCTGTCGGCATCGATTGCACTTCTGTCAGGACCGGTCGGCCAGCTGTCGGACCGGATCGGCCCGCGTTTTCCGATCGCCAGCGGCAGCCTCATCGTAGCTTTCGCCTTTGCCGGACTTGCCTTGCTTGCCCATGCCGGCATCCACAATTTCTGGACGGGAACATTCCCGCTGATGGCGCTGATGGGGCTCGGCATGGCGCTGGTCGTGTCGCCATTGTCGACCGCGATCATGACGGCGGTGGAAGACAAGGATACGGGTGCGGCATCCGGCATCAACAATGCCGTCTCGCGCATCGGCGGCCTGATCGCGGTGGCGGCGATGGGCTCGCTTGCCGCCTGGGTCTACGCGCATGCACTGGATGGCAATGCAACGCCCGGCGTGCCGGGCTTTGGCGAACCGGCGACGGTGGGGCTTGCGCCGGCCGTCGATGCGGCAAGGCTCGCCGCCAGCGACGCTGCGTTTGCCGCGGTCTCTTCGGTGACCGCGCTGCTTTGCCTGCTTGCGGCTGTCATCGCCTGGACGACCATTTCCGGCCAACGGCTGCCATGGCCGCAGCATGCCGAAAATCCGCAAGGCTGAGAAATCGGCAAAGCCAGAAAGCCGACGGATCAACCGTCGATCTTGGCACTCGCAACCTTCAGCGAATCGCTGTCTTCCTGCTTCAGCAGTTCGTCGATGCGTTCGCGTTCACGTTTGAAAGCGACGAGATCGTCACCTTTCAGCACCTTGCCGACCGGCAGCCGGACGCGCATCGAATCGACCTTGGTGCCGTTGACGATCAACTCGTAGTGGAGGTGCGGACCGGTGGAGAGACCGGTCTGGCCGAGATAACCAATGATCTGCCCCTGGCGCACGCGGGCGCCGGGTTCGATGCCTTTGGCAAAGGCGCTCTGGTGATTGTAGGATGTCTCGTAGCCGTTGGCATGGCGCAGGATGATCTGCTTGCCATAGCCGCCGGCCCAACCCGCCTTCTCGACGACACCATTGCCAGCGGCGATGATCGGCGATCCGATAGGAGCGGCCCAATCGGTGCCGGTGTGCATGCGGACATAGCCAAGGATCGGATGTCTGCGGGCACCAAACCCGGAGGTAAATCTGCCGTTGGGCAGCGGGTTGCGCAGCAGGAACTGCTCGGAGCTCGAGCCGTTCTCGTCGAAATAGTCGGTGCTGCCGTCCTGCATCTGGAAGCGGTAGAAGTTGCGCGTCTGGCCGCCGAACGTCGCCGAGACGTAGAGAAGCTCGGAGCTGTCCGAGGTCTGGTCGTCGCCATCGGGCTGCGAAAACAGCACTTCGATGCGGTCGGCGGGGTTGAGCCGGGACTGGAAGTCGACGCCAGACGCCAGCAGCTTGATCAACTGCTTGGTCATCGCCTTGGACATGCCGTAGGAATAGGCGGTGCGGTAGATGCCGTCATAGATGTTAGGCAGATTGCCGCGCACCACCACCGGAGCCGACGAATCATCGAAGGCCGTGAGCAATTCGGGATTCGGATCGGGTTCCTGCGCCGGCACATACTGGCCGCGATCGTCGAGCGCGATGGTGACGATGTGCTGTGTCCTATCGTAGACGCTGGTGCGCACCACCTTGGCGGCATCACCGTGAACCTCGAGGCCGACACGCAGCACGGTCCCGGCCTTGAGCGCCGTCGCGTTCAACAGCTTGGCGATGGCTTCGGCCATGCCGGTGGCGTCTTCACCTGTGTAGCCCGAATCGGCAAAGGCCTCGGTGATGTCGAGATCCTTGGTGAAGGGGATGATTTCCTCGGCGAAAGCCGGCGCCTGGTCGTCGGCGGTGGCGCGCGGCGCCACCGAGACGTTCTCCGGCACGATCTTGACGTCGTAGGAGCCTGCCATGCTCTCGGCAAAGGCTTCGCCGAATCGCTGTGGGTCGACATAGTGGAGTGAAGCCACTTGCACGGCACCGTCGCTGAGGTCGGTGCCGGCTTCGCGCACCACCTTTTCTACCTCGTCGGCGGACAGGTCGCTCTTTTCGTCGAAGGAAGCCGTCTCGATCGGGAAATCGACGGTCTTCAGGCTCATCTCGCTCTCGACCTTGGCGCCGTAGATCTGGCCGGAAGCGGCCGAGGCTGTCGCAGGCTGAGCACTGTCGTCGCCGTCGTCGCCGAACACCTGCATCGGGTCGAAGGGCGGGTAGGCGCGGCTGGTGGTGTGGCCAGCGGCCAGCGCCATCTTGATCTGCACGAAAGGCATGGTGTGGATGACGTCGCGGTCGCCGACCTTGGTCACCATCGACACTTCCATGCGGCGACGGTCCTTGGCCTTGGCGATCTGCCGCGGCGCCACCAGCCTTGTCGTCTTGGCGACTTCGCCGGAATCGCCGTTACCGGCAAGATTGATCAACTCGGCGATCTCGGGTGGGGTGGCCAGCTGCTGGCGACCGTCGAGGGCGGCGAACAGCGCCACGCCCATCAACACGCTGGAGGTAACGCCGGTGAGAAAGGTTCCCGACAGCCAGCGTGCAGAAACCTCGCGCCGGTCGGGCGGGCC
>NZ_JAMYQF010000054.1:47500-49334 GCF_040320745.1 Mesorhizobium sp. M0621
CGGTGCTGGAAGGTTAAGAGGAGGGGTGCAAGCTCTGAATCGAAGCCCCAGTAAACGGCGGCCGTAACTATAACGGTCCTAAGGTAGCGAAATTCCTTGTCGGGTAAGTTCCGACCTGCACGAATGGCGTAACGACTTCCCCGCTGTCTCCAGCATAGACTCAGTGAAATTGAATTCCCCGTGAAGATGCGGGGTTCCTGCGGTTAGACGGAAAGACCCCGTGCACCTTTACTATAGCTTTACATTGGCATTCGTAGTGGCATGTGTAGGATAGGTGGTAGGCTTTGAAACCTGGGCGCCAGCTCAGGTGGAGCCACCCTTGAAATACCACCCTTATTACTATGGATGTCTAACCGCGGCCCGTTATCCGGGTCCGGGACAATGTATGGTGGGTAGTTTGACTGGGGCGGTCGCCTCCTAAAGAGTAACGGAGGCGCGCGATGGTGGGCTCAGAACGGTCGGAAATCGTTCGCTGAGTGCAATGGCATAAGCCTGCCTGACTGCGAGACTGACAAGTCGAGCAGAGACGAAAGTCGGTCATAGTGATCCGGTGGTCCCGCGTGGAAGGGCCATCGCTCAACGGATAAAAGGTACGCCGGGGATAACAGGCTGATGACCCCCAAGAGTCCATATCGACGGGGTTGTTTGGCACCTCGATGTCGACTCATCGCATCCTGGGGCTGGAGCAGGTCCCAAGGGTATGGCTGTTCGCCATTTAAAGCGGTACGTGAGTTGGGTTCAGAACGTCGTGAGACAGTTCGGTCCCTATCTGCCGTGGGTGTAGGAATATTGAAAGGATCTGTCCCTAGTACGAGAGGACCGGGATGGACGGATCTCTGGTGGACCTGTTGTGGCGCCAGCCGCATAGCAGGGTAGCTATATCCGGACGGGATAACCGCTGAAGGCATCTAAGCGGGAAACCCACCTTAAAACGAGTATTCCCTGAGAACCGTGGAAGACGACCACGTTGATAGGCCGGGTGTGGAAGAGCGGCAACGCTTGAAGCTTACCGGTACTAATAGTTCGATCGGCTTGATCGTTCTCATTCCTTATGCCCATTTGACAAAGTCAAATGGTCTTAACCAGCGCTCACGCATGAGCGGCCCTAACGGGCCTATGCTCCGCGAGGGCGCCGGAAAACCGGCGACGCGCAGTCGCGCTTGCGGGCTTATGCCCGAAGCGCCCTGTAGAAAACGTCGCCTTGGCACGGAAAGACGGGCAAATGGCGCAGGCCTATAGCGAGCGGGTATCCCCTACTCACTATTCCCTACTGCCTAATCCCTAACCCAGCTTCTCGAAACAACGTGCGTTTTGCCGACCTGGTGGTTATGGCGGAGCGGCTGCACCCGATCCCATTCCGAACTCGGCCGTGAAACGCTCCAGCGCTGATGGTACTTCGTCTCAAGACGCGGGAGAGTAGGTCGCTGCCAGGTCTGCTAAACGCACGTTGATCTCACATCGGATGTGAGAGAAATCTTCTCTTTATCATTAGGCCCGCCAACGGGAACCACGGGCCGCGTAAGCGGCCCTTTCACTTGGTGAGACATCTACCTATCTGTAGGCCATGCTATTGTAAGCCTCGGCTTATACCAAAGGTAACGCGGGGTGGAGCAGCCCGGTAGCTCGTCAGGCTCATAACCTGAAGGTCACAGGTTCAAATCCTGTCCCCGCAACCAACATCACAATCAGCCCGCCAGGCAAAATGCCGGCGGGCTGTTTTGTATCCGCTTGATGGTGGCTGACCTTGCCCCCAGTTTCTATCCAGTTTTGAGTTCGTTTCCGGCGTGGGTTGTGCCCTGCTGGGCGGGTGAAGGGACGGGCGCTGGCGCGGAGC
>NZ_JAMYQF010000055.1:0-47490 GCF_040320745.1 Mesorhizobium sp. M0621
GGGATATTTCGGGATCCGGCTTAGTAGCCGGCTTGGGCACCTCGGTCTGAAAACTCGTCTTGCCATTGCGCGCCTTCCAACCGCCAATCTCGGCATCGAACCGTGCCTGTGCTTTGCGCGCGCCCTGAAAGCTCAGTCCCGCACCGGCTATTGCGAAGGCGGAGGTTAGGACTGTGCCGACCAGTTGGCAAAACCCGGAAGCGCGAAGTGCCTTGGCAGCGGCGTTCTGCGCCGCGATATCGCAATCACGTGCAACCTGCCGGTCCAATCTCGCAGAATCACGGAACTGAAGATTGAGCCTGTGCAGCAACGCGCCAACTGTGTATATGTCAATTGAGGCGAGCCGTGTTCCCAAAGTTTCGGCAGCCGCGGTTTGAACGTCGATGCCTGCGAGCATTGGCGGACCTGCCCACGCCAACTTGCAGGAATCGGCAAGCGTTGACGCAACTTCGCCGTTCCTAGTACCCAAGCCACTAGAGGTCGCGGACATGACCAACAAGGGTCGATGTTCCTGCGAAGCGCCGTCCGGCGATAGATGACCGCCGATTCGGTTTGTCTGTATGACGGTGTGTAGCATGTATATCCTCCTGGCGTTGGGCAGGGATTTGACAGCTATGGCTCGTCAGCCGATGTGCCGTATGGCAGTTGAGGCGGATCGACTCTGCTCCTCGATCGCATCGGCAACTCTTTGCGTCATGACCGTCATGCTGAGGACCAATTCTTGGATGCGTGCGATCTCGTCTTCTTGAGGATTCGCCAATCTGGCGAGGAATTTCCTGATATCCAACGTCTCTGCCTGGGCGTCCGTCGCCTGCTTCTGCAGGACTCCGCTCCCGCCGCCTGCGAACGCCTCGGCTACCGAAGCAATGACTTCGCCCGTTCGGGCCGCTGTCGCAACGTGCTGACCGGCCATGGCAATCTTCGCTAGCTTGTCGGCCTGGCTTGTGATCTTCGCGGCAATGCTCGCGGCCCCGTTTACCCCACCGCGGAAACCGGCACCCATGGTGGCCACCGAACAAGTGACGACGATGAAAACCGTGATGATAGTGGCCCAAAGCTCGGCCTGGTGCTGTGCCATCCCTTGATCTTTGATGAGGCTTTTCGCAATGGCCTGCATCATCTTGTCCATGACGCCCGTCTCGGTCAGGATCCCCACGGCGAGTGCAACTGCCGCGGCCGAAGCGGCGAGAAGCCCGCCCGTGACTACGGCTGCTACCCCGGTGAACGCGACCGCAATCCACCCAAATATCCTCATGGCCAGCGAACTCTTTTTCGCTTTTCTCACCTTCTCCGCCGCCTCGGAAATCTTTCGGGCAATTTTCTCGTTCTCCTGCTTCTGCAGTTCACCCCAGTGCCGTACATCCTCCGTACCCGCGGCAGCCTGGGCGTTGGCCATCTTTATCTTGAGCGCTAGAAATTTCTCGACGAGTTGGATCTTATCGAAGGCCCGTGGCGGGGGTAGCGTTGGCACCCTGTCCGGCGACACAGCGCCGTCAGAGACTGGTGGTAGCGAAAGTTCAGCGCCCGATTTGCTAAAACCAGCGACAAGATTGCTGGTGAGCGCGTCGACCTCAGTTAGCACCCCGGCTTTTAGTCCCAGTCCTCCGATCGCTTCTGTAACGTTGACGTTACGCATCGCAGTCTCCTTTACAATCAGCTTCAGGGTTGAGCCGACGCAGCATCAGCGACGCCCGCTGAGCCAAATCCTTATGCTCAGGTTTGCCGCAGCTAAGCGCCAATACACTCTCAAGCGCGCTCACAGCTGCCGCCGGCTGATCTAGCTTGATAAGACATTTGGCAGCGCGAAACGGGATCTGCGGATCCTCGTCATTCAGCAGCGCAGCCATTCCATAGGCACGCACGGCATTTGCTGAATCGCCCAACATCTGACTAGCAGCACCGAATCCGAACCAAAATCTCGGGTCGATGTACCGATGCATGCATAGAAACCGAAAGAAGTTCAGCGCGTCGAAGTATTTACCGGCAGAATAGAAACGATGGCCGAGCGCGTAGACTGCCTCGAGCTCGTCATCCGTCATCCCAATAACAGCCGCCAAATCCGTTCGTCCTGCGATCAGCTCTTCCGTAATCCGCGCCAGCCCTGCAGCCTCAACAGCGCCCGCTTCTCCATCACCCGTTAGCCGCTCCTCTACCTTCTGCATCGTCGCCTCAGACCATCTGCCGTATCAGCTTGACGCCCGACCCACGTACCGGTCGCTGATCGGACGTGAGCGCCGCCTGCCGTTCACATGTGTAAGCTTGCCGAAAGTTCTCGTCTCGAGTTCCAACGAATGCGGAGTCGATACCGCCGCTGATGGCATAATCGCCTAAGAGCTCAGCTTGCCTGGCGAGCTGTTCGCGATTTTCTTTCAAGGAGCTCTCCACCTGGGCGATCGTTTGCCGCGCGGTTTCCATCGTCTCATCGAGATCTTTGCTACCCATTCGTTCCCCCGTGGAATTGCAGGCGTTGCGCCTCGCGGGCAAAGTTTTGACCTCTGGAGAGCAGCAACTGCCTGATGGTCGATGCCCACGGCACATTCCATCCCTCAAGGACTGTGCTAGCACCGTCGTCGGTGAGCTCAACGCGCTTCACACCTACGACGAGGCAGACGAATGATCTGAATCCTTCAGCCACTGACACGACACGGTCTACCGATGTGTGCGTCACGCGGGCATTCCGTTTGCCTCAAGGCGAGAGCTTTACCCGCAACGGCTTGATGCTCGCGTTCCATGCTGATGCACTCCTAATAAAGCCAGTCATACTGTCGATATCCTTATTTAGATCAGACCCGTAATATTGTTTCGATATGTGCTCATAATCAGGCGTAATGGCATCGAACATCAGCCCGATCAGGAATGACAAACATGCTCTCGCTTACGCCCTCATATGCGGCGAGTATGGATGCATATCGTCTTTGTATTTGTGCCTGGCGCGATATCGAACAACACTGGCGGCGAGCTCTTCCGCCTTGATGCGTACTTGTTAGCAAAATCCTTTGTCGAAGTGGCTGCCGCGCATGGATTAGCCGTCCCGGATGCAAGTTAACAAACCAATGCCTGCCGGCGCGGAGCGATTTGAACAAGCTGGGGGCATGTTAGAATCGGTCCGCAGCTCGATCGCATGGTTTGCCGGAAAATGACGCGCAAATCGCCCAGAGAAAGGGAACTCGATAACGATGTCTCCTTCATGTACATCCGGCTCATCCGGGAGTCGAACTGAGATCGGGCTCGGCTTTCGGCGGCATCTTGCCGAGGCGGCATTCCTGGCTTGCGTTTCGAATGACGTGATTCGGGCCAGACGTATTGCGAAAGGACTTCACGCCATTGCGCCGGGCGGTAGGGAGTCTGTCATCGCCTACGCCGTGGCGGATTTGACGGTTGGAGATATCGAGGCAGCGCTGGAAAAGCTGCGTCCGCTTTCGGATATCAATGACGCGTATGGGATGGCATTCAAGGCCCTGGCTCTCCATCTGGCCGGACGACTCAGCCAGCGTGATGCCGTGCTCAAGCAGGTTCCGGGTGGAGATCCCGACGTCGATGGACTCGTCATAACGCTTGGCAAGAGTTCGGTCGCACATCCGGCAGAGAGGGACATCTGGTGAGCGTGAACAGCATTAGTCCAGGGGCTCTGAAGTCTGTTTTGCCAACGGAGAGTGCATTCGTTTCGAAAATTTCGGCTGAATCGATTGACCCCGTTCGTGCCGCATCCGTTCGGCCCGAGTTGTCGCTACAACACGACAGGTCAGCGACCGAGGTGGCGCGCGGATCTGGGGTCGCCCGGACACCGGGAGACGCCATCCTCAGCAGCATGGAAAAGCTGAGCGCCAGCTTTACCCAAGCCATAGAAGCCACTTCGGTGAACATGAACCCGGGAGAAATCCACTCGGCTGATTGGCTGAGCGCACAGCTCACGATATCAGCTTTTTCCCTACAGTGCGACATGCTGGCCAAGGTGGTCGGCAAGGCCACACAAAGCCTTGAGACTTTCCTGAAAAACCAATGATCTACGCTGGTGCGCGGGTGTGACCTTTGTATTGAAGCAGCTGGCGATAATTCTATTAATGTTCACGATGGTGAGCTGCGGATCAAAGCTCGAGCTCTACCGCAATCTTCCGGCGCACGAAGCGAACGAAATGCTCGCACTGCTTATGGATCAAGGCATCTATGCCGAAAAAACGACGGACAGCGGCGGCACTGCCTCGTTGGCAGTAGATACTAAGGATGTCCCCCCTGCCATGGAAGTGTTGAACGGCGCCGGACTGCCTCACGACGTCTATGCCGATATGGGCAGTCTTTTCAAGAAAGAAGGTATGATCTCATCGCCGACAGAGGAGCGTGTGCGCTATATTTATGGCATCACACAGGAGTTGTCGCGGACCCTGACCAGCATCGATGGCGTGCTCAATGCCCGGGTCCATGTGGTGTTGCCGCAAGAGATGAGCGACGATCGAAACCCGCCCTTCCCCTCGAGCGCTGCTGTGCTTGTCCGTTACGCACCCAGCACCACCGTCGATCAGATAGTACCGAAAATCAAGGAGCTCGTCGCAAACAGCTTGGAGGGCCTGTCCTATGAAAGGGTTTCCGTCATCCTGCTAGCGGCGAGCCAGGATAATGCTTTACTGCGTTCGGTCGATAGATCGGCCGTCCTCACGACACAGGACAAGGGCGCACGCTATCTACTGGTCGGGCTCGTGTGCGGCACAGCGGCATCGCTTATCGGCAATGGTGTCCTCGCGTTCCTGCTATGGCGTCGCTTCCGCCAGACATCCGCCATAGCGTCTCAATGAGATCAAGCGGATCGAACAATTCAACGGTGATCGCCGGGACATCCGCCGCGATGTCGGATGAATGGCTTGATGCACCGTGGGCGAAGGCGGTGATGTGCTGCATTGCCGATCCTGCCGCTGATCTCGATTTCATAATGGC
This sequence comes from Mesorhizobium sp. M0621, assembly GCF_040320745.1. Taxonomy (NCBI): domain Bacteria; kingdom Pseudomonadati; phylum Pseudomonadota; class Alphaproteobacteria; order Hyphomicrobiales; family Phyllobacteriaceae; genus Mesorhizobium; species Mesorhizobium sp. M0621. The sequence goes on from NZ_JAMYQF010000055.1 coordinate 4,927, forward strand.
GCATGGTTGGCCAGAATGGATGCCGCTGGATATCGCTCTGGCGCAACCATTCACTCGTATTAAGCTTGGGCGCTGGCTGCTTCGTGGCCAAAGTGACCAACCGTCAGCCATCATTTCCGCTTGCGCCGCGCGACGAAGTCGGCTCGCGTTCCTCCCGGGACAGGACGCGGTGCGCCTCATGCGGCTAGCTGGCGCCTGGGTGGGTGCATCCGGCCTGACAGGACTTATTCGCACGAGCGATATCGCGGCGGTTCGCGCGGCGCTTGGAGAAGAAGCCGTCGCATTCGCTCCCCAGGCCGCACTCCTGCCGCGGCCGACTGCCGAACTGATGTCGGCGATCGGTGCTTGTGACATTCCGTCCGCGCCCAGTGCATTGCTCCACTGCGGCGCGGCGATCTTCGGTCTTGCGATTGGCGGCATTCCGCAAATGCTGCGGACTCGGCTAGGCTTGCGCCGTCCCGCGCCACTCTGGGCGGCGGCGGTGGATGCCTGTCGTGACGACAATGCTGGCGAAGACGCATTTAATGCGATGCGGCGCCTGGTCCGTAAGAGAATACCCAAATGGTCGCATTGGTTCAGCTGACACCTGCATCGGCCGGGATACTCGGCCCTGGGCGAATCTTGCCGGCTGGGAGCGCACAGGCGCTGGTGGACGCCGAGCAACTGCTTATGCAGGCACGGCGCGAAGCCGATGCGCTCATCGAGGCGGCGCGTGTATCGGCCCGGGTGATCGAGGCGAACGCCAAAGAAGCCGGCTTGGCTGCGGCACAAGCGGCAATCGAGGCCCGCCTGACCGCGATCGCTACGGATTCTCTGCGGGTTATGGCGCAAAATGAAGAGCAGATCGTCAACATGGGCCTGCAGATCGCACGGCGGATCATCGAAACTGTGGAGCCAGTGGAGGCGGCGGTGCAGATTGCTTTGCGCGGTCTGAAATTCGCGGGGCACAAATCCCTCGTCCGGCTACGCGTGGCACCGTCGCTCCTCGAGGCGGTCCGCAGCCGATTAGACGAGATCCTCCCGACGCTGGCATCGCGCGCCGTCGACCTAGTTGCGGACGCGCGCGTAAATGATGCCGGATGCATCATCGAGACCGATGCCGGACTGGTCGAAGCCACCATCGAGAGCCAGCTTGCGGCAATCGAAAGCTGCCTACGCAGCAGCCTAGAAACCTCTGCAAACTCCAAGCATAATAATGTCTCAACAGCGTAAATCGATGCCCGAGCCAGCCGAGCCGGCGAACGCAGCCATTCCCCCTGAGCAGGAGGACATCGATCGTTTTTTCCAGCTCGCAAGATCAGCAATTGCGCAGGCGTCGACAATGCACGTCCGCGGCCGGGTCCTTCAGATTCTTGGAACGGTCATCCGTGCCACGGCGCCGGGCGCCCGCATTGGCGACCTTTGCACTCTCCGCAATCCGGAGAACGGCTTGCAATTGTCGGCGGAGGTCGTTGGCGTTCAGTGCGACGTCGCCATTCTGACACCGCTTGGGGAAATGCAGGGCCTCTCCACGCTCACTGAAGTGGTCCCAACGGGAAAGCCCCTCATGGTACCCACCGGCTGGAATCTGCTGGGCCGCGTCCTCGACGGTTTCGGCCGACCTCTCGACGAATCCACTAATGGGCCGCTGCTTCCGGAAGCCCGCGTGCCTGTCTACAGGGACGCACCGGACCCCTTATCCCGGCCTATCATCGACAACGTCCTTCCTGTCGGCATACGGGCCATCGATGGTCTTCTAACCTGCGGCGAGGGGCAGCGCACGGGCATCTTTGCCGCTGCGGGCGGAGGCAAGAGTACACTGATGTCGATGCTGGTGCGTGGCGCAGCGGTCGACGTGGCTGTGATAGCGCTGATCGGCGAGCGAGGCCGGGAGGTGCAGGAGTTGATCGAACACAATCTCGGCGCAGAAGCGCTATCGAGAGTGGTTATTGTCGTTGCTACTTCCGACCGCTCCGCAGCGGAACGGGCCAAAGCGGCCTATGTCGCGACGGCCATCGCCGAATGGTACCGCGACCAAGGACAGCGTGTGTTGCTTCTCATGGATTCGGTAACCCGTTTCGCGCGTGCGCTGAGGGAGATTGGTCTCGCGGCCGGTGAGCCGCCGACACGGCGTGGTTTTCCGCCGTCGGTTTTCGCTGCACTGCCGAGGCTTTTCGAACGCGCGGGGAACAATCACCGCGGATCCATAACGGCCTTCTACACTGTGCTTGTGGAGGGCGATGATATGGCCGAACCGGTGGCTGATGAAACCCGATCCATCCTTGATGGTCACATTGTGCTCTCACGCGCCTTGGCAATGTCGAACCACTATCCCGCTATCGACATTCTGGCGAGTATCAGCCGTGTCATGAGCGCAATCGTGTCGTCCGATCATGAATGGTTGGCGGGCAGCCTGCGGCAGCTGATGGCAAAATACGACGAGGTGGAACTGTTGGTGCGTGTCGGCGAGTATAAGGAGGGAGCAGATCCACTCGCTGATGCAGCGATCGCTAAAATAGACCAGATACGAAGCTTCTTGCGACAGTCGACAAAAGAGCAGATCGGCTTCGACGCAATGGTCGATGCGCTCGCCGCCTGCTTGGCGTGATTCCTAAAGCCGTACATCGCATTCTCGAACTCAAGCAACTGCGGCGCCGCCGCGCTGAAGATGCGTTGCGCCTGCGGCACACGGCTCTCGACAATGCTGTCGCGGCAATCGAAACCGCTTCGATAGATCTTCGCAGATGGCAGGAAGACCGACCCCGTCGCGAAGCCGCGCTATACGATCCGTTAATCGGGAAAGCCGCCGCTCTCATTGATCTTGACGAGGTGAATGCGCAGGTCGTCTCGCTGCGCCAACACGAACAGCTGCTCCAAAAGCGCCTCGATGCGACCAGAGCTGAGGCCGACCGCAGTCGGCAGGCGCGTGAGGAGGCGCACAGCGTGGCACGTGAGGCGTGGCGCGAGGTTAGCAAATTCGAGGATTTCGTTCGCCGCTTGCGCACCAACGCCAACCTGGAGGAAGAACGCTCAGCGGATCTGGAATTGGAAGATTTCGCTCAGCGGCGGAACAGTTTGGGTAGTAAGCAAGACATAATCTGTCGGTGAAACTGCATCGAATGTGGAGCGTCCGTCCGTTGCCAGCGATGCGGGGACCACGGCGATTAGTGGTCTTGAAAGGCTGAGGGCTCTGGCGAAGCGCTCAGATCAATGTTGACCTTTTGAAGGGGCACGTGTTTTGCGTGGAACCACAGGAGCGCCCCGATGGGCCATGATGCTGAACATTGCGCAGGTACGCACTGCTGTTGACCCGGAATTTCCAAAGGCAGGTTGTTTCTGGCGCTTTGAAATTCGCCACCATTGGTTCCGGCCGATATTGGGCAATCATTGGGGGGCCACCTGGAACTGGCGGTTTCATCCGGTCTTCTTCGACAGGGCAGCTCATGGTCGACGATGGAAAGGATCTTGTCCGATCGAGTAATTCGCGGACTCAACCTGGTCAAGCCAGCGACGTTCTAGGAACTGCCCGATCCTTGATGCTTCCGCTGTGCGACAATCACGATGATCTAAAGATGTATCCATAGGAGGTGAATTATGAGGGGCATTGAGGAGGGTGGCAAGGCGCCCATCTCGGCATTCAACGCCATCGAGCGTGATATCACGGACGATTCTCTCATCGGACCGGCGGCTGACGTTGAAGGACCCGGTGAATCATCCTGTTCTGTGGTGGAGCAGACGCGCTCTGAGCCTCAAGATCAAGCGTTTTCTCCTGTAAGCAGCCAGCATACCAGCAGTATCGATGATCTGCCGCTGGATATGCTCGGTGAGGTTGCTCAGCGGCTCAGCCTGATCGATCTGCTGGGCATGTCACAAACAGATCAACAGCTGCGTGTCGCCGCCATGGCAATCGCGACGCCTGAAGAAAGGATCCGGGTTCAGGCCATCTGGAACAGGCTGACGCAACTCCAACCCGGCCCGCAGCCGCTGATGTATCCCGGCGTGATGCAATCACTCGCGCGCAACTTCGATTGCCTCACCAGAGTGCAGCAGGAGCACATCGTCGCGCTAGTCGAGGGGCTTGAGGACTACGACGACCGCAACTCGATCCTCGACGATATCGGACCGGGCTTGGTAGAACTCGCGCCCGACCTCCAGCAGCGCCTCGTGGCGCTTGCCGAGGGACTTCACCAGTCCTGGGAACGTGGCTCGGCCCTGCGAGGCCTCGGGACAGGCGTGGGAAGGCTTGCGCCCGAGCTGCAGCAGCGTCTGGTCGCCCTCGCCGAGGGACTTGACCACCCCTTACATCACTCCTCGGCTCTGTACGGCCTCGGAGTGGGTGTCGCGGGGCTTGCCCCCGAGCTCCAGCAGCGTCTCGTCGTCCTCGTAGAGGCACTTGACGACCCGGAAGATCGCGCGGAGGGCCTATTGGGCTTCGGCCCGGGCTTGGCAGCGCTTGTACCCGCGCTCCAGCAGCGTCTCATCGTCCTGGCCGAGGGACTTGGCGACCCTGAGCTACGCGCCGTGACCCTGGAGGGCCTCGGAGCAGGTGCGGCTGGGCTGGTCCCGGCGCTCCAGCAGCGTCTCGTCGTCCTCGCCGAGGGGCTCAATCAGCCCGACGATCGCGCCTTGGCCCTGCAGGGACTAGCAGCGAACATGGCAGCGCTTGCTCCCGCCCTCCAGCAGCGTCTTGTCGCCCTCGCCGAAGGCCTTGACGTCTCCGAGAATCGCGGCCCGGCCCTGGGGGTCCTCGGTGCAAGCGTGGCAAAGCTTGCACCCGAGCTCCAGCGGCGTCTCGTCGTCCTCGCCGAGGGGCTCGACCCGCCCGCCGATTGCGCCTCTGCCCTGGAGGGCCTCGGAGCGGGTATGGCAGGGCTTGCCCCCGAGCTCCAGCAGCGTGTCCTCGTCCTCGCCGAGGGGCTCGGTCATCCCGAGAATCGCGGCACGGCCCTGAGAGGCCTCGGAGCGGGCATGGCAGGGCTCGCCCCAGAGCTCCAGCGGCGTATCGTCGTCCTCGCCGAGGGGCTCGACCAGTCCGCAGCCCGCATCTCAGCGCTGTGGGGCTTCGGTCCGGGCATGGCAGGGCTTGCCCCAGAGCTCCAGCAGCGTATCGTCGTCCTCGCCGAGGGGCTCGACCAGCCCATAGATCGCGTCTCGGCTGTCCAAGCTCTCGGAGCAGGTGTGGCGGGGCTTGCGCCCGAGCTACAACAGCGCATCACTGCCATTGTGGACGGACTTGACCAGCCGGCGGATATAGCTGCCGCCTGGGCAGCACTATTGCCGGGTCGGTGATAAATCCTGGTGTAGCCCGAGAACATGGAGTTTAGCCTGTCCACTAGCTATAGCTAGACAGCGAGAATTTCGAACTGCTGAACAACCCAAGGCCTGGATAGTGGGTGTACCCCGCCTGTCGCTTGCGCATCATGTGGATCATCTTGATGTCCGCCAGTGTCGATCCGCTGATGCAGGACGTCGCCAATGGCGCTCGAAAGACACGCGAGCGGAGACACCGCAGGTCATCCTTTTCGTGTTCGGTTTCTAGGCCGAGCAGAAGGGGTCCGCAGACCGGCGGGCCCCCCAAGCTGCGCTAGCAAAAGCCTCTCAGAGGCGCGTCTGCACGCGGTTGGTTCCGGAACGAAGACGGCTTGGAGCCGTGCATCGGATCTGACGTCGGAGATTCCGAGGCAGCAGTCCGAAGAGCGGCCTCCGGATTCAACTCTTGAGCCTGGCGATGGCAGCACCAAAGCGCAGGTAACAGGCCTTCAAGCGCCGGGCAGCGTGCCCTTCACCGACGTCGCGAAGAGATCGAGCAGGATGGCCAGCGCCACGCATGCGGTCAGGATGATGCCCGCCATCAAGATGCGGTTAGCGCGTTCGTAGATGGGTCCGCGCAGCGAACTCATGTCGAGCAACATCGAAAGCCCCCGCATCTGCAACGCGAACCGAACAGGATCGGCACAACGGCAACCAAGTCGTAAAATCCCCATGCATGGGATTGGCAGCCCAATGCATGACGACGCCGAGTGAAAAGGCAAGCAAGATTCCCACGACGGTGATTGTACCGTTGCGGAAAATCATCTCGATAAAAATCTTCCTTCGGATCGTCCTCGTCGAAGCGCTCTCCCCCTCCACCAGCCGTAGCAGTTCTTTGCGCGCTTGAGACAAATGCCATCGGTAGCACCGCCATTAAAAATCGCGATGCTCACCTTTCTTCGCCGTTTGGAAATGCCCAGAAAAACGCGCCTTGCCGCCGGACGTGCCACGGAAGTTTCTTCCAGTGGCGATTAGAGCCTTGGCTCCGCGCCACCAATGGGCGTTCAGGCACCCCTCCCTGAAGCGGCCGTTGAACGCTTCGATGTAGGCGTTGCCGGTGGGCTTTCCCGGTCTGCTGACGTCGAGCGTCACGCATTTCGCGTAGGCCTCAGGTCAAGGCCGCGGGCGCGGCCGGAGTGTCGTATCCGCCTGCATTTGCTGCCCGCGATTGACGCGTTGTGAAAGCGCATGCACGAGCACGTCACCGCAATCGCTCCCGACCCTCGCTGAGGCAATCCTGCGCTCCATGCATACGGGTGCAACAAACGCGCTGCCAAAACAGCATGCCGGCTCGCATCAGAATGAACTGCTGGAATCTAGCAAAAATGTTCAGCTGATTTTCTGGGACACCCCCTTCAGGGCGTCATAAAGCAACTTTATCATGCCGGACTCCAAATTGAGGCTGAGGCTCCATTGCTGACTGATAGATTGAAGCTTAATAAGATCGGACGCGTTGTTGGGGTCCATGGAATTCGCGAAGCTGTTAAGATTCCTTTCTGCTGCAGCAGTGGCGCTTCCAAGGCTTCTGCTTAGATTAGGGTTGTGGCCATGAATGATTTCCATCTCTATCTCCAAGTTAGCGACATTTGTGTACCGGGAAAGCTTCCCATGTCGCGTTGATCACCTCTTTCGCCGCATCTATCGCGTCCACAATGGCTGCCAAGACTTCGAATTCCTGCATTAAAACGCCACCATCCATTTCACGCTTCAACGACTGCCGGCAGGTATCGAATTCCCTCTCCAGGGCAGATCTCCTTGCACCGTCGAAATCACTTAGCAGCTGCCTTTGCAGCTCAAACTGGGCCATGATTTCGCTCACCCTTTCTCCTCCGCTATCCAACTCGGCGTGCTCTGATAAGGAACATGCACCTCATCCGCGCCGAGGCGCACAAAAACTCCGTCTCGATTGATGGCAACGATCTGGCCCAAGGTCTCGAGACTGTCGCCCACCTTCAGGCGCATTCCATTCTCAAGGACGATGAACGGGATTCGGCCGAGGTGTACACCTCTCAGCGTCGGCAATATGACCGGTGTGAACTGCGTCTGAAGCTGGATGTAGGGCGCGAACTTCTGCTGAAAGCGGGAAGCGACGTTCTCCCACGCTTCAAAAGCAATCGCAGTCAGAGCGCCCGAAACGAGCAGGCCATCTGACGTCGTCAAGATGTGAGTGGAGCGACGGAGTTGGGCCGTCATCGCCGTCTCTAGAAAAGCGCGAGCGCATTCGGGTGTCACGATGGCGTTTTCAACTTCGCTTAGGCCTGGAATATCCTGCCGCAGGCGATGAAGCGCCGCCTCGACCTTCGCATCGCTGGGTCCATATCCTGTGATCGTGATGTGCCCGGTGCCGGTCACCCGAACGCCACCTTCGATCCCGAAGCCGCGTATGACCGTCGTTACGAGATCGATGAGCTGCGAATCCGACACAGTGGCCGGTCGTTTCGATAACACTTCCGCTTCAACGCCGGCGTTGCTCAGGGCGGCCCTCAGCTTAGCATCGTCTCCAGGTCGTAGGTCTCCTGCGGTGTTGACGTTGCGCGCGACGTCTAATTCGGGACTGATATCCGGCGCTGTCCTCATCGCGTCAGCGTCTGCAGCCGCTTTCAAGGCGGAGGGGGGACCTCGTCCTATTGCCGTCCAAACCCCAACGACCGGCGGAATCAGGAGAGCGCAAGCCACCGCGCCGAGCCGTAGTCGCCGCGTCCCCGAGCCCCTCATGAGATGTATCTGCCGGCCGTGCAGAGCCGCCGACGCCAGTTCGGGGCGGGCGGAACGATGCGTCGACCCAACAGGCTCCCTGCTTCGCACCAAGGGGTCGATCTCGGCAAAGCTGCTCCGGGCCCGGCCGATCGCAAAGATCGTCCGACCAACCTGCACTGGCGTCAGCGGTTCGAGCACTGTCCAGTCGTCTATTGGGAGATCCTTGGCGCCGATGCGTACGCCCGGTGCGAGGGCAATAATATCGATGCGTCCCGCCTCGATGCCAATGCGAAGATGTGTGGCGGCCAGCTCTGGGTCGGCGAAGGTGAGGTCATCGGTATCACTTGCACCGATCGACCAGACTCCCTCCTCCAGTGACGTCTCTGCATCCCGGTTGGGACCGGACAGCACGCGCAAGATCAGCTTGGCATCATCGCCAGTGCCAGTAACGCTTTCCACATTCGGCTCACTCACGGCAGCGATATCCTTGCCAGCGGCTGTACCGAGATGTCGGGAGTAAGCTCCTGATAGGAGAGCACGGGTAGCGCACGAAGATCGACTTCGATGATCTTGCGCAAGTATCGCCGGATATCGATTGTAGTCAGCAGAACGGGCTGGTGTGACTGCTGGCCAACATTGCCCACCGCCTCCCGCACCTTATCAATGATTTGCCGTGTTGTGCCAGGGTCGAGGGCGAGATAACTGCCAGCGGACGTCTGCCGAATGGCATTACGCACCGTGTCTTCCACCTCCGGCGAAAGAATGTAAGCTGGCAACAGGTTCCTGCCGACCGAATGCCGGAAACAGATTTGCCTTTTCAGTGCACAGCGCACATGCTCAGTGAGCAGAACGGTGTCTTTTTCCTTCTGTCCCCATTCGACCAGTGCGGTGGCGATAGTGCGCATGTTGCGCAGCGAGACCTCCTCGGACACCAGTCGCTTCAAGATCTCAGAAATCGTCTGCAGGGGAACTGTCCGCAGCACCTCTTTTGCGAGTTCCGGGAAAGATGCCTCAACGTTGTTCAGCAGAATTTTCGTTTCCTGGATTCCGATAAACTCGTCCGCTTGCCGGCGCAGGACATAACCAATGTGGTAGCTGATTATCTGAACCGGTTCCAAAAATGGGATACCGGCGGCTTGCAACGACTGGCGATGTGCGACGTCGACCCAGGTGGCCTCGATTTGAGGCAGGGAGGGCTTACCGGGAAGATACGGAATATCCACCATGTCGAGGTTCTCGGGGAGATCACGAGCCAGCAGGTGCTGCGCTGGTAAGGATCCTTCACCACATGGAATCTCGTTGACCATGATAGTGTACGTGCCATCTTTGTTGTTGTCGTTGACACGCAGATTAATGGCGGGAAAGGGAACACCGAGATCGAGAAGGAGCGCATGTCGCACAGCGGCCAACTCCTTGTTCAGCGAGTCCGGCCGGATGATGCTCTGAACGTCACGACTAATGTCGACCATCACCGGGATCGTGAGCGTGATGGCATCGCCGCCTCCGCCGCTAGGTTCAGCCGGCCCGTCCGACGCCGTCTCAAGCGCTCTCATGCCGCCGACCGAGTAGGAACTCACCGACGGCGCAGAAGGCGCACGACTGCGCTGCAACAACCAGCCGCCGCCTCCACACAATACTGCCAAGATGACGAAAATCATCGAAGGAAAACCAGGTACCAGCGAGAACAGGAGTAGGCTAAAGGATCCTACGATCAGCGCACGCGGCTGGGCAGTTACCTCATCTCCAATTTCGGTGCCGAGATCTGAGCCCTTGTCCTTGCCGCCTACCCTCGTGACGATGAAGCCTGCCGAGATTGAGGTGAAGAGAGCCGGGATCTGACTGACAAGGCCATCCCCGATGGTCAGGATCGTGTAAATCTCAAGGGCTTTGTGCAAGCCCATGCCCTTTTGCAGTGTACCGATTGCGAGGCCGCCCAAGATGTTGACGACGATGCTGATCAAGCCTGCGATTGCGTCGCCTTTGACGAACTTCATGGCACCGTCCATGGCCGCATACAACTGGCTTTCGCGCTCGACGGCGGTGCGGCGTCGACGTGCTTCTTGGATATCGATACCGCCCGCTCGCAGATCGCCGTCAATGCTCATTTGCTTGCCCGGCATCGCATCGAGCGAAAAGCGTGCAGCGACTTCAGCCACGCGCTCGGACCCTTTCGTGATGACCACGAACTGCACGATTGTGATGATCAAGAAGGTAACCGCACCCACCACGAGATTCCCAGCCACTACGAAATCGCCGAAAGTCTTGATGATCCGGCCGGCCTCCGTGTGCAGTAAGATCATGCGTGTCGCAGCGATGCCGAGCGACAACCGAAAGAGCGTTGTCAGCAAAAGCACCGACGGAAATGAGACGAACGCGAGGGGTGACTTGATATAGACTGCGACCATCAGCAGGAGCGCGGAGATTCCAAGGTTGACAGCCTGCAGCACATCCATCAGAACCGGCGGCAGCGGAATAATCATCATGAAGATGATCCCAATTAACAGCCCCGCCAGAATGATATCGTTCCGGCCAGTCGCAACAGCCAGGACTCCGTTGAGAAATTTCACACTGCCCTCCCCCACGACGCACCCGGCTCGGCCGCCTCCGTCAGCAGTATTGCGACCATTTGCTGACAGGCTCTCGCCTCGGACCTGAGGCCGAGTTTCCAACAGGCCTTGGCCCGCACCTGCATCACCCGGAATCGGTCCTTGCCATCCAGTGCATGGACAAGAAGCCGGCCCGCCTCAACAGCGGCTTCTTCGCAGTGCCCCGCTCGCAGCAACGCCAGACAGCGTGCCTGTCGTGCCCAACCCGGTCCAGAGTCAAGATGGTCGAGGGCGAGCAGAAGCTTGGCTGCATTCTGAAAGTAGCCAAACTTGAGGTAGAGATACGCAAGGGCCGATACAGCATCGCGCTTGTCGGAACTGAGGAGAGGCTTCATCAGCATTATCCTCGCATCAGAGCGCGGCAGGCGCTCTCGAAAAGAACACGGTCGGCTAGCTCCTGATCAAGTACCGAGCGCGCGTCGCGGTACACCGCGCAATCTGAGTCCTGCGCCTGTGCTGCGAGATCGCCCAGCGATGCATGTGCGGCCTTGAGGGTCGTGGCGTATGTCGGCGAGTCGAGGACTCCGGCATTTGCGATCGGGGGGGCGAAGGCTGCCATCATCAGGTCGTCGACCGTGGGGGCGTCGTATAGCAGATCGAATTGTGAAGCCGGCCGAGTATCGACCACGGGTTTGCGAACAGCTTCCAGCAGCGCCACAAGTTCGGTTTGGATCAGGCCGCCAAAGTCGAGGCGGGTTGGGCGCAGTTCCGCCGACCCACGCGCAGTCGAAGTTGAATAATTCAGGTTATCAAAGTTGATTTTATTCATGGATCACTGCGCTGTGGCATCAACAGCCTTGATGGGAACATCCGTGTTAAGACCAACCCGAGCAAAAAGCTTGAATAGGCGCCTTCGCTCATGCACTCTCTTCCTGTTCAATGCGGAGGTCCATTGCCGCCTCTACTGCCCGCAATGTCTTTTTTCGGGCTTCCATGTCGCGGTAGACCCCGACCGGAATCATCGCGAGAAGATTTCGGGATTCGCGCAGCACGGCGATGTGCAGATCCAATTGAACGGAAGAGATTCCAAACCTTTCCGGAATGGGAATGATCTTGGATGGACTAGGAACGGCATCTTCGACGAGCGGCAACAACTGCTGCATCAAGCCGGTAGCGGTGATGTCGATCATACTTCGACGCTGTATCCGATCGACCATCTTTTCGCAGAACTCATGCACGGTATCGAGCACCCGCAACGCCGACAATCCGCCGAGGATCTCACGCAGCCGGGCGGGCTCGACCGACGGACCAGCCGAAGCGATGTCTTGGCCGAGCGTACGTGTAAGAAAGGCGATATGCCGTGCAAAGCCCTCGACGCCAAACTTATTGAGGATCTCCCTATAAAGCCGAAGCGGTCCTGGGTCGCCGGAGAGCGTGGCCCGATAGAAATCATGCAGCTCTGCACCGACGCTCTGATCACCCGCCACTTGCGCTCTTCCTTTGCCTGCACAGCTTCAGTGCGCCATGAGTCCACGGGCACCGGGACAGGCTCGAATCGCCACCCGATCAGAATGGCTCGAGGGGCGATTTCGGATCATGCATCGCCCTGGCTCGGTGCGCTCGGCGACGGATCGCTTGAGCGGCTGGCCAATCCCTATCCTTCTGGATCCCAGCGGCAATTCACTGTCCCACCCATTGGGAGCAGACTTGCCATTCTTTCTGAGGGGTGCAAGGCTGCGTGGATCCACATGTCCCCATCAACTCGTTTCGGTGCTTGCTCCCATGGCAGTTACATCTGGGGAACACACCATCGAGCCGAACGGCCCGATTGGCTGGTGCGCAAGACAAACCGCCACAACAGTAGTATAATCTCATTCCATGGGCGACAAATATAAGCTCGTTATGTCTGCATATTAAACAAATATGAGCCGCCCGACGGAGCGACCAGCAGCAGCCGAAAGCTTTGTTTTCGGCACACCTTGAACAGAGATTTACGCGACCGATGGCCGGCCTTGGTTGCGCTTACCAAGCGCTCGGAGAAGACCCGCGAATTTTGCGTAAAACTGATGGAATAGACTCGTCTGGTCGTTGTCCGTCCTTCAGCAGCGGGCGCGCCATCGGAATGTTTCGCACGACCGGCATAGAGGTAGCCACCGCGCAGGCTTATGCCGCGGCGCGAGATCGGTACATTGCACCGATCAGAGGCAAGGGCGCGTGCTGCCGGTCGTAATAAAACCACGGCAACATGCGTCGGATTGGTGATCAAGACGGCCGCCCTGCGCGCTTGGCCGAAATACCTTTTGCAAGCAACTCCATGTGTAGTTGTTTGCGTTTTGCCATGGCCAAGGGGTTGCCGGTAGTCTCTTTGTATTCCCGCTTCACTTCATCCTTCGACATCATGTTTTTCTTGGTGAATTGCCAGCGCTGCAATGCGAAGTGTGCAATTGCCACCGTGAGAAAACTCAATGCGGTATAGATTGCGATACCGAGAAGCAGGTTACCTGTCACCGCCCTCAGGCAGGATATTCCGCAACTCGGCGTCCAGACGAGTGCATGCATACCTTCGCGCAAAGCGAGCAGCAGAACAGAGCCGAGTATCAGAATCTTTGCAATCGACTTGCCCACTTCGATGAAACTCGCCAGCGAAACGATCCTCCTGATGTTCTCACTGGGACTGAGCCTCTTCAGCGTCGGCGCGGCCGCCTTGGGCGTGAACATCGGGCCATTCTGTAGGGCGTTGGCGCCCACGCCGATCACCAGAACGATGCCGATGAAGGGCGCGAGCAAAAATTGTAGTTCGGCAACATAGGACCGCAGAAGCTTGTGAGTGACGCTCAGGAGGTCACCCTCGAGAAGAGGTATAGGCAATAGGATCATCGCCTCGAGCCGGCCTATCATGCCTGACAAGGAGGCAAAGAACAGGGTGAAGAATGCGATGGTCAGCGCCGCGGATACGACTTCATTGCTCCGAGGCACCTGTCCCTTCCTGCGCAGGTCGCGAAGCCTTTTGGGAGTAGGCTTTTCCGTCTTTTGGCCGTTCATGGCAACCATTTCGCGACGAGGTTGAATATCGCGAACTGTGATGGCACGTATTGATCCGCCTCGGCCAGAACGATTGTGAGCGAGAGGATCAAGAGCAGGAGGGCCACCGCACTCTTAACCGACATGGCGATAAAGAAGACCTGCAGTTGTGGTGCGAAGCGGCCGATCAGTGCCAGACCGATTTCGCTGAGGAACATAGCAACGATGGCTGGACCGGCGAGAAGTAAAGTCAGTAGCATGACGACATCTGCGAGATGCAGAACCCCCGTAGCAAATGCCGGACCGAATGCAGGCAGCAAGCTCCACAGAGGCCAGACGTCATGGGAGCGATAGAGCGTGTTGATCAATTCGGAGAAGCCCCCGGTGACAAACAGCGAGGTGACGAAGAGCTGCGCCAGCAGCGTTCCAAGCGGCGAGACCTGATTGCCACTGGCCGGATTCAAGAGGCTGACCATCGCGGCGCCCCTCTGGTTGTCAACGAAGGTGCCCGCCGCCTCAACACCCCAGACGGTCGCGGCAATCGGCATACCGAGTACGATCCCGAGTAAGAGTTCCTTCAGCCCCAAGCCAAGGAACATCTGCAGATGCCAGATCTCGAGGCTCGCGGGCCTGGTTGCCCAAGCATGCGCCATCACCGGGAGGCTCAATGCCATGATTACGCCGTTCCGCGCCAGTCCGGTTACAATGCCACGCCCCAAAAAGGGTATAATCAGCATCATGCCCGCAGTACGCGTGGATGCGAGTGCAAAGACGACAACGGCAGTATACAAGAGAGACGGATCAACTGCGACATGGGGCGGATCAGATAAGTTGATCGAGAGCGACTCGCTGGAACCGCCCTCATAGTCACCGCGCGAGATAACAGACCGATTGAGCATCTCCCACCTTTGCACTTACATCGCTGCACTTACATCGCTGCTATCGTGTCGAAGATGTTCAGCGTATACTGATACAACTCCCCACTGATCCAGCTCCCAGTTGCCAGCAGAACCAGGCTCACGCATATCAGTTTCACCGCGAACGGAAGCGTCTGCTCATGAATTTGGGTTAGCGCCTGCACCACGCTGACGACCAGCCCGACCGCTGTAGCGACGACGATCATGGGCATCGATAGAATCAGAGTCAGTTTCAGTGCGTCGATGGTAATGTTGGCGAGAGTGGCGGTACTCATCACGATGGTCCCGCATAGGACAGTACCAGGCCGTGGATCAGGCGCTGCCATCCGTTCACAGCGACGAACAAGAACAGCTTGAAGGGCAGAGAGATTGTCATCGGCGAAACCATCATCATTCCCATTGTCAGAAGAATATTCGATATGACCAGGTCTATGACGATGAAAGGCAGGAATAGTAGGAAACCTATCTTAAACGCATCGGCCAACTCGGATGTGATGAATGCCGGGATCAAAATCATAAAATCGCTATCAGTAACCGCGGCGGCGTCCGCTTCGCGCCATAGTTCCCGGGTGGCCTGGGCGAAGAATTGTCGCTCCTGTCGCGACGTGTTCTTCAGGAGAAAGTCGCGAAATGGCTCTATAACTAGCGGTATCGTTTCGCCGAGCCCACGGAGATCTTCGAACGCGATCTCTTTGTTGCGCACTGCTTCGTATGCGTTTTGGGCAGCTGGCTGCATGATATAAACGGAGAGCAGGATGGCGACCGCATTCAGTGCCATGTTCGGCGGGATGTTCTGAATGCCGAGAGCATTGCGGATCAGGCCGAACACGACCACCAGTTTGACATACGACGTGACGGTAATCGCAAGGAATGGGACGACTGCGAGCGCCCCGGTCAAGACGATCAAGACAACGGGATCAGGCAACCCGGTGTTCATGGCTCGCCGCGTTGTAGGCGCATGTCTAAGACACGCACACCGGTTCGATCGGCGATGCGCACCAACTCGCCCACAGCGACCACCCTGCCATTAACTCGCAAAGTGATATTGGTCGTAGCGTCGAAACCAAGATCCAGTACTTGGCCCACAGCGAGTTCACGAAGCTGCTTGAATGACATGGTCAGGCGTCCAACATCCACATCGACCGGTAGGTCGATGCTGTCGAAGGTTTCGGGAGGGAGAGGCTCTGGTTTTTCCATCATGTGGTCCACTGGTGAAAGGACTGCGAGGCGGCCGTCCATGATGGAGGCCCGAAATCGTGAATTGCCCGATAGGCACAGCAGTACGGTCATCGCGCCGTTACGAGCGACCGGTGAGGCGTCGAGCAGGATGATGTCACTCGGCGCAAGCGCTTGTAGTTCCGCCAAGGTAAGGGTCACGCGAGCGACCCTCAGATCGAGAGAGAAGGCCAAATCGTCGAGGACTGTGCACACGACCGGCAGCGCATCGCAGCAGCAGTCGGCGATCCAATCGAGCCCGCCGGCACCGAATTCTACGAGCCCGAGGAGTTTGTTTGGCCCCTCCAAGCGAACAAGCCTAATTGCGTAGGGAAGCACTCCGCTGATCTCGGACGACGACCAGATGGGCCGCTCACCGCACCATCGTTCCACCTGAACCGCTATATCGCGCAGGACGGTGTCAAACAGAATTTCCCGCAAGCTGTCATCCAGTGGCAGCGACGTGATGTCTGGCCAATGTCTCACCGCTCTGGACGGAAGGAGCGTCGGGTCGATCGAGATGCGGAAATCATGGCCATTCAGGCGCATCATAAACCGGCGGCAATCCATCGGAACACGCGGTGGTGTCGAGTCAGGCATGACGGCTGCCACGTCGATGCCGGTGAGGCTGAAAGCAGCCGGCAAGCGAGCTGCAAAAAGCGAAATGGCGGCGGCCTCTCGCGAACTATAGCAAGGCAGATCGATCACGTGCCTTCTCGGCTATTCATTCACGAGGCGGGTAAGCTGCCCAATGACGCGATCGGTTCGGACAGGCTGTTGATGCAAATCATCGGGTTCCAATGAATCCTTCTCGTCACGGCAACGGATGTCCCGAATGATTGACTTGCGGGAATGCCATCCGCTCAATCGTTGAGCTGTCGTTTACATCCAATCGACCCTACGCGGGCCAGACGCAAATACCGTGTCGATATTGGATCATCCGCCATTCTTATGAATGAGCTCTGACGTAACATTCTCCCTCATGGTCTTGATAGGCAGTGGCCGCTCAGAAACAAAGGCGTAACGTTCAGCAAGGTCAAGGTTGGACGGCAGGCATCGCGTGGCACGCGCTGATCAGGATCCCAGATTGGCGACAAACGCGGACCATCGCAGCCTGGAGCCCGCCTACGGCCGCTTGTTGATGCTATTCGACCAGCCGAGACCTCACAGTTCTTTGGTGATCGACTTAGCCTTGCGGGTCGACACACGATCAACGTACATTTCGCAAGCGTCGCAGAAACCCGCTCCGAACGCTGGTAGCGCTCGAATAGCTCATTGGAAAAGGGCCGGCCAGGTCCTACGGAACCCGGAGATCAAGCTTGCCGATACGGCTGAGAGGGGGCCGTAATAGCCCGTGCGATCGCCAAGTGTCTCCGGTGTACGCTCCCCCTTAGAACACCCAGCACCTCGTCCATCTGGGCTTGAGGACCTCCTCCATCACCGCACCGATCACGCAGACCAGGGTTCGAACGCAGGTTCGAAAGCAGGATGTCTTAGACGGCAGCGCTGCCGGTCTTACTTTCAGCATTTGGTCGGGTGGCGATGCCTGGGGCAATCAGGTGAAATGAACATCATCAACCGCCATGTGCGCCATGCGCAGAAAATTGCAACCGGCAGCGCTCGCAGGGCATCAGCTGAAACCAGCTCAGTGGGTCTGTAGCGAAATCGCTCGGTCGCCAAAGAGATGTCGTCCAAAGACAGGCCCCTACTCGCCTCTGGACAATGATTGAATTGGAACGCGCTCCCATTCGAAGGGCCGCGCTTCGCTAAGATGCTTTTCTATCTGCGTGACGAGCAGGGCACTTGCCGCCTCAGCGGCGGAGGTGAGCGGCATGTTGGCGGATGAGATGAGGCATGCCGTCAGATGTATCGGCGGATCGATGACCGCGGGCCTCAGAGCTTCGTGGCCTGGAATATCCGAGAAATCCCCCTTGGGAACGATCGCGCTTGCTACGCCGGCTTTGACTAAGGAGAGCACGCTGTAGAGTGTATCAACCTCAGCCACGCAGTTGGGTAGCACGCCGGCCACTCCAAATGCCCGGTCCAGTGCGTCACGCATCATATGCGGCCGTGCCGGCAGCACGAGAGGAAGTGCCGCCAGCTCCTCGAGGGACACGCAAGGCGCGACGTCTTCTGTGTTGGCAGGCTGGACAAGATAGAGGCGCTGGCGGAACAGCGGTTTGCGGGAAACGCCGAGGGTAGGTGTATCCTCGAAGACCATGCAAACGTCGAGCGAGTGCGATTCAACGAGCGACCTAATGCGGAGAAAATCCCCAGTGACCAAGCGCAGGGTCACTTTGGGGAGTGCCGTCCTGCAGGCGCCCACCAAGGTGGCAGCGAGGGAGACGGCGAGCGTCGAAGACATGCCGACCCCGACCGAACCTTCTGGCTCTCCCTCCGCGGAGCGAATGATGCCGCGCAGTTGCTCTATCCGCTCCAAGATGGAGACGGCCTCCCGGTAGAAGGCCTTGCCCGCACGGGTCGGGCAAACGCCCCGTGCGCTGCGATGCAACAGGGTGGCGCCGAGCCTGGCTTCAAGGCCAGCGATCTGTTGGCTGAGGGCCGGCTGCGCCACATGGATAGTGGCCGCTGCCCGGCAGAAGCTCCCAGCATCAACGATGCTCACGAAATAGCGGAGGTGGCGTAGCTGCATGGGATAGTCTTGGCAGGGGTGAAGAGAATTAGAATACGGCTGTATCCGCTCATGGCTGCGGCAGCACCGCCCCTGCTTTTAGCCGAGAGTGACCCCATTCCGCACTGGCTGGCGACCACCACATTTTGCACACACTGCGGCGTTCCAAGGATACATCAATTCCCGTACTATATATAGTCCACGGTTGTCCCTCGCTTAATGCTTGGGGCCGGCATACCCGTCCCTGTTTCAACATATCATTTTCCCGGCAACCGCCACCTTGCTGACGACCAGAGGAGCGCTGGCTTAAACGGCATCTGGAGGAAGCCTCAGAATAAGAGTCTTGCTCGAGTTCTGCCTGGCCCCAGATTTCATAATCGCGCCTATCTTCGAAACTCACCAGGGAGCCAAGCGGATAGTCGCAGGGAGCATTCACTCACGATCCCATATTGTGAACTGAACCTCCGGCACTTTTTCGTGCTGCGACAAAGCACAACGCAAGATTAAGGCCAGTTTGCGCAACCGAATATACACTTCGTTTTGGTGGCCATTGGTTCCGTTCGCAACAGATTGGTAGGATTGTTGACATTCGGCATGCCCTCTTTCGAACAAAGCGGAGAGATCGATATATTGAAGCGGGCAAGCAATCGCGGAGCCCGCAACGTACCTTGCCGGATCATTTAGCGAGCATCGCCGACGCAGCGCTCGACTTCAACGAAGGCGTCATCCCACCAGGGCAGCCGAACTCGACGAGGTCGCCGGGCAGAAGGAGCGGAACCTTCGCCCACGCGAAAGACGCTCTGACGCCGGTTCTTTTCGTGACGACCGCAGACCAATCTCCGCTACGATCTGGAGGGCCTGGCCGCTGATCGAACGGCTTTATGTGCCGATTTGCAAGCTGTCGCGCGCATGCCGGATCGGGCGCAGAGTGATGAGATGGGTCTCCTGCACAGGAAATCGTCAACCGATTTGAAACTCAACAATGGATACCACACACAATCGATCCAGAATCCCAGCAATGAACTTCAACCAGGCTCCAAACGGCGCGGGGCAACGCCGCAGGCAGAAGCTCCGCCGTGCCAGTGCCGACATTCACGCCGCTGACTGAGCAGGTAAAATCTCCATCCCCTCGACATAAGCGCTCGGATCAATGTCGATCATTTAAAGCGGTACGTCTTTTGCATGAAACCATTTTGACGATGAAGACGATCCGAGACATCGCCACAAACCACAGGAGCGCCCCGACGAGCCATGATGCTGAACATCTCCCGGGTCCGTACTGCTGTTGACTCGCAATTTCCGAATGCTGGTTGTTTCTAGCGGTTTGACATTCGCCACCATTGGTGCCGCCGATATTGGTCAAGTCATTGGAGGGCCGCCTGGAACTGGCGGCTTTCATCCCGATCTCCTTCGACAGGGCAGCTCACCGCATGGTCGATAACCGAAAGCATCTTGTCCGATCGAGCAATTCGCGGGCTCAACCTGGTCAAGCCAGCGACGTTCTAAGAACTGCCCGATCCTTGAGGATTCCGCTGCGCGATAATCACGATGATCTCATTCAGTTGGTAGCTATAGGAGGTGAATCATGAGGGGCATTGAGGAGCGTGGCAAGGTGCCCATCTCGGCATTTAACCCCATCGAGCGTGATATCAGGGACAATTCTCTCATCGGACCGCCAGCTGGCGTTGAAGGACCCGGTCAATCATGTTCTGTGGTGGAGCAGACGCGCTCTGAGCCTCAAGATCAAGCGTTTCCTCCTCTGAGCAGCCAGCGCACCAGCAGTATCCTTGATCTGCCGCCGGAGATTCTTGGTGAGATTGCTCAGCGGCTCAGCCCGATCGGTCTGCTGAGCATGTCACAAACAAATCAACAGCTGCGTGTGGCAGCCATGATAGTCGCGGCGCCTCAAGAAACGCGTCAAAGGGCTATCCAGGTTCAGGCGATCTGGAGCAGGCTG
Source organism: Mesorhizobium sp. M0621 (assembly GCF_040320745.1). Classification (NCBI taxonomy): domain Bacteria; kingdom Pseudomonadati; phylum Pseudomonadota; class Alphaproteobacteria; order Hyphomicrobiales; family Phyllobacteriaceae; genus Mesorhizobium; species Mesorhizobium sp. M0621. The sequence continues at coordinate 25,201 of NZ_JAMYQF010000055.1, forward strand.
ACGCAACCCCAACCCGGCGCCCCGCTGCTGATGCACCCCGGCGTCATGGAATCACTCGCGCGCAACTTCAATTGCCTCACCAGAGTGCAGCTGGAGCACCTCGTGGCCCTAGTCGAAACGGTTGACCAGTCGAAACGCGGCTCGGTCCTCCGAGCCCTCGGCAAGGGCACAGGAGGGCTTGCGCCCGAGCTCCAGCAGCGCGTGGTGGCGCTTGCCGAGGGACTGCTTCACCCCTGCATTCGTGCCTCGGTCCTATCGGGCTTCGGAGCGTGTGTGGCAAGGCTTGCGCCCGAGCTCCAACAGCGTCTCGTCGCCCTGGCCGAGGGAGTTGGGCCCTTGTATAGCTACTTGGCGCTGCAGGGCCTCGGAACAAGCGTGGCAGAGCTTGCGCCGGAGCTCCAGCAACGTCTCGTCGCCCTCGCCGAGGGGGTCCAGACCAAGGACCGTGCTTCGGCCTTGAGGGGCCTCGGAGCGGGTCTGGCAGGCCTTGCACCCGAGCTCCAGCAGCGTCTCGTGGTCCTGGCAGAAGGACTTGGCGACCATGATAGTCGCGCCTCGGCGTTGAGGGGCATCGGATCGGGTGTAGCAGGACTTGTCCCCAAGCTCCAGGAGCGTCTCGTCCTCCTCGCCGAAGGGCTTGACCCCTGGCCTCGGTCCAAGGCCCTGGAGGGCCTCGGAGCAGGTGTGGCAGGGCTTGCCCCCGAGCTTCAGCGCCGTCTCGTCGTTCTCGCCGAGGGGCTTGACCATCCCGGGGACCGCGCTTCGGCCTTGAGGGGACTCGGAGCGGGCGTGGCAGGCCTTGCCCCCGAGCTGCAGCAGCGTCTCGTCCTTCTCGCCGAAGGGCTTGAGCCTTGGTCTCGGGCCGAATCCCTGGAGGGCTTCGCAAAGGCGGTGCCAGGGCTTGCCCTCGAGCTCCAGCAGCGTCTCGTCGTCCTCGTCGAAGCACTTGACGACCCTGGACCTCGCGCCGCGGGCCTATTGGGCTTCGGACCGGGTTTAACAGCGCTTGCACCTGAGCTCCAGCAGCGTCTCGTCCTCCTGGCCGAAGGGCTCGGTCGGTCCCAGCATCGCGCTTCGGCCTTGACTGGCCTCGGAGCGGGTGTGGCAGGGCTTGCACCCGAGCTCCAACAGCGTCTTGTCGTCCTCGCGGAGGGGCTCGCGCGGCCTACAGATTGCAACACGGCGCTATGGGCCCTCGGAGCGGGCATCGCAGGGCTTACCCCCGAGCTCCAGCAGCGTCTTATCGCCCTCGCCGAGGTTTTCGACCTGCCCATGGATCGCGTCTCGGCTCTCCGAGCCCTTGGAGCAGGCATGGCGGGGCTTGCGCCCGAGCTACATTGGCGCACCGCTGCCATTGCGGACGGCCTTCACGAGTGGGTGCATCGGGCTCGCGCCTTCGCAGCGATATTGCCTTAGGAGGTGAGATAATCCGAAAGAAGGTTCTGCCCTACGGACGTCTTCAACGGAGGGTGAAATGAGCCGGAGCCGATCGCAGGGGATGACCTATCGGCGACAATCTGGATTCTCATGATATTTGTGCGTGTTGACGTTCGTTGCCACTGCGATCTAGCCCGGATTGAAGTTCATGGCCCACTCAGAGGACGGCATTACATGATTCGCAGCTGCTATTCTGAACAGGAGATCATCGGATTCTGAAGGAGCATGAGGCTGGGTTCTTGGTCGCGGATCTGTGAGGCAAGCACGGGGTAAGCGACGGCTCGACCCACCATTGGGCAGTCCGTCCCACCTTGGAAGACGTTGACGGATATCGTTGCGCCATTCGTTTTGCGAGAGAGCACAGCCTGACCATCAGCGAAAATGCCGCGGCTTCGCAAAGAGCTCCAACAACGTTGGCAGGAACGTGACTTTCCAGAATGGCAGCTTAGTGCGAGCCTCCCTAACTCGCTGCGGTGCTGGGACGGTAGCTCCTGAGAATTATGTTAAGTGTCTGCGGGAGCAAGACTAAGACTGGTGCTGGGCGACATAAGCCGTGTGGCAGCGGAAGCATTGCTTTTGCTACGGTGGATACGGAGGAGGCCACATGACTGAACCGCTCATTCGGGCATGGATTGGAATGCGATGGCAAGTGATGGCGCGGTACGGAGAGAGCAAAGCGTCGGGTCACAGACATGTTTGTCCCAAGACAAGGACGACCTTCATCGCTACAGGAACTTGCGGCTGTCTGGAATGAAGATGCACTAGAAAGGCGTCCGAGTTGCCGAGCCGCATCGGCCTTACATGCCACGGAGCGCCAGCCCGATGCTGACTCGCGCATGTGAATTGAGAAGGAAGACGAGCCGGCTTCGAGTGAGCCCTGGCTGAGATCTAAGCTCATCCACGTGCATGATCAGCTTACGATGGGCAGTCACGGCGTGGATGTGCCCGCGGTTAGGGGGCGTATCCAAGTAAACCCGCTGGGTAGATTGCAGTTCGGAATCCGAGGCACCCCCGCTGCCCATAGCGTTTGAGAACAGCATTGTACACGATCCAACGCAATGACCGGCCGTCCGGTCTCTCGTGCAATTTAAATTAAAACGTCTGTCTTGCCGCTGCAGGTTGGCCCGTAAATCAAATGGATTAGCATGTGTTTACCGCTAGAAGCCCTAGTTTTTCGAACTAACTGCCGACAACACACTGGATAGGCTGTTCTCGTCGTTCGGTCCAGTTCACCAACGCCTATGTCGACATTTTACGGCGCTTCACTACTAACCGGGCACCGCACGATGGCAGCTCGTTCTCTCCGGCAAAAGATACTCCCTGTGTTAGCTTCCGTGTTGTGTGCTTGCCCTCAACTGCGGGATACGTAAGGCCATCCCTAAAAGCATCGAATGCGGCAGCAACAGCGCGAATCCCAAAGCGATGCTCCCGCCGTACGCGGACAAGACCGTTTTCGAAGTCCACTATTCCGTCCTTGGCCAGCATCGCCAAACGCTCATCTGAACCGCGAAGACGGATCGGATCAGATCCGTGGGCGACACAGATTGCCGGCACGTCAGCCTCGAAATCGCACATTAATCGCTCGATGATTGCGGCTCGCACGCGGTCGTCGTCTGTGAGGCGATGGCCCTTCGATGTCGCCAGTCGGCCAACTGCGATGTGCTGGATGTAGATATCCCGTGTAACTTCGTTTTGAACGTACCCCTGGCCGATGCGGCCGATAGCCGACGCGCCGAAACCGATCAGGGTTCTGCAGGTATCGGCAGAGTAGCCCAACGAGTTACGTCGCAGGCGACCGGTTTCCTGTGCCAGCGCGAGCTCGTCGTCCGGCAAGGCGAAATGGTCGAGCCCGATCTGTCGGTAGCCGGCGGCAATCAGCGTCACGGCGACAGCCGCATACTGTTCAGCGCGGGCAGCGCTGTCGGGAAGAAATTCCGCCTCGATGAGGCGCTGATTCTTTACTTGGGATGGGATGTGCGAGTAGCCGAACAAGGCAAGCCGGTCGGGGCGCATGGCGACCGCCGCCCTCACTGTTTCGACGCACGACTCCACCGTTTGATGCGGCAGGCCGTAGATGAGGTCGAAGTTGATGCGGCTTACTCCATGCCGGCGCAGCACTTCCACGGCAGCCGACGTCTGGGCCTCGCTCTGGATTCGGTTGATCGCTTTTTGAACAATGGGATCGAAGCTCTGTACGCCCAGGCTCGCGCGGTTCACGCCGGCCGCTCCCAAGCCTTCCGCCATCTCGGGCGTGAGCGTGCGTGGATCGATCTCGATGGCGACCGTAGCTGTTTTCGAGATGGCGAAGCGGCATCGCAGGAACTCCATCAGAGCGAGGAACTCGGCTGGTCCGATGAGAGACGGCGTTCCGCCGCCGAAATGTATGTCGCTCACGGGCAGCGTCTTCGGCACTCGCTCCGAAACCAGACGGATCTCGTCACGCAGCGCCGCCAGATAGTTGAGGATGGGCGCATCATGGCGGGTGATGGTGGTTGGGAAGCCGCAATACCAGCAGGCTGATCGGCAGAACGGAACGTGCAGGTAGAGTGACACCGGATCATCATCCGGCAGGTTCCTGAGCCATTCCTCATAAGCCTCGGCGCCGACCGCCCCGGAGAACTCCGACACAGCCGGATAGATAGTGTACCAAGGCAGCCGGGCCTCTCGAAATTTCGTGGTCTGCAACGGTCACCGTCCCATGCTGATAACATCCAACCTTACCGCTGCGCTCGCCTGCGTCTTTGCGCTATGTCAGTCCGTTCCGCTTTGGGCTCGAAATTTTTAAGCAATGGGCGCCGTTCAGTCTTGGCTGGACAGCGATGGTCTGAGCGCACTCGGTCAGCGACTGACGATGGTGTTCCCGCCGAAACCCTCACGCGCATCGTTTTTCCACCGCGCGTGGGAGATTCTTCTGAGCGCAGATGCCGCCTCCGATGAGACAATACGGTGTTGGATCCAGACTTTGCACGCCAGCTAGCGCCGCCCATAATGATCTCTGCCGTCTCGATGAGCTCGTTGTGTGAATTGCTCGCAAGAAGCATTAGCTGTGGCGCGCCGCTTTCAGCACGAAAACCTGCTCGACGCGACCGTCAGGTCCGCCGCAATGCCAAGGCTGGCGCCTACCGACTCAGTGGTGCAAGGCTGCGGCGCGTGGTTATCGACCATCAGCTCGCCAAAGTGACGGCGTCGTACCGAGCGGTGGCCGCCGCATGATGCCTCAACGGCGGGGCTCGCTCACAGGAAACAATGCCGTCGCCATTAAGCCAAACTGTCGCGAAGCGAACAGACGAACCGTAGCCGAAACGTTTGCCGTTCGTGCTTGGGTGGATCCGCAAGGCAAAAAGAACGGAAGCGCGAACCAAGGTCCGCCCGCACATTTGAGCTTCAAGCCGCATCTGGGTCGTCAGGGTGGCACGTCATTTGCAGTAGTACCCTTTGTGAGGCCCGCCGCGGAGGTGAAAAGGGTAATTGTACAAAAATGTTGTATGATCGTCTGGAGTGATAACTACTTAATAAATGTGACAGCAAGTCTCAACCACATTCTAAATTCTCCTAAGCATTAGCACGGCAGGTGCAGCAACACTCCTGGAATTAAGCTTGGTTCGCTGTCAATCGTTCGCTCAGCAAAAATCATTCATCGGTCTCGATTCCTTTTACTATTTAGACGGAGATCAACAATGACCATTGGGAGCCTCCTCCTCGGCTCAACTGCGGCACTGATCGCCGCTTCCGACGCTCGCGCCGTGATCATCGTCCCCGAGCCTGATCCCACTGAGTACCTCAAGATCTGCGACGTCTACGGCTCCAGCTACGTCTATATTTCAGGCACCGAGACCTGCCTGCGCATCGGCGGCTATCTTAGCTACTACGTGGGCTTGGGCGATGTCGGATTGTTTTACCACGCAAGAACCTCAGATGTGAGGACTGGTGAGGATCAGGGTACATGGCAAAACAACACGCGCTTCACACTGAAAGCTTGGACCGGCCAGGAGACCGAACTCGGCACGTTGAAGACCTACACCGAAACCCGCGTGAATTTCGGTAACCGCCACACTTCGGTTTCGGACAGTTCTCGGTCCTATGCCTTCAACGGAGACAGCATCTTGACTTTCGCCTGGATTCAGCTTGGTGGCCTCCGAGTTGGTAAGGACTGGTCGGCCTTCGACATGTTTATTGGCGGCGCGGGTGACGTACTCAACCAGACGCCGGTTCCGTACGGCGCTTTGGATACCAATGTGGTCCAGTACTACTTCGACGCCGGGAACGGCTTTTCGGCCGTGGTTTCGCTCGAAGAAGGCTCAGGCGTGGTCGGCACAATCGACAACTACGCTCCGCAGATAGTCGGCGGCTTGAAATACACACATGGCTGGGGAGCGATCACCGGCGTTGCTGGTTATGATAGCAACTACGAATCGGTGGCCGCCAAGGTCCGTGTCGACATCAATGTCACCAACGAACTGTTGCTGTTCGGAATGTTCGGCTACGGTTCCAACGGCAAGCTCAACGACGACCCCATGAACGCGATCGACGCTCATGGTCGCGGCTTCTATAAGATTTGGGGCGGGAACTGGGCTTTCTGGGCTGGCGCCGCTTACGAGCTCAACGAGACAACTTCGTTGAACCTTCAGCTCTCGGGTGATCAGCTCAAGAACTATGGTGTCGCTGCGAACGTCGCCTACGCGCTTCTTCCAGATTTCACAGTTACGGCTGAACTCGACTATGACCGCTACGGAGGCTCCGCCGTCGGAAAGGTGAAAGCTTCCGAAGTGAACTGGACCAATGCCAACAAGAAGAGCAGTGTCGGCGGTATCCTGCGTTTCGAACGCTCATTCTAATGCGATGAAGCGTTGAGCTCCGAGGTCCAGTTGATGCGCGGACATTTCCCCTACATTCCGTTGATTGTGGATGCACGGCTCGGACGGCCGTCGTGCGCGGCGACCGTCATGGAGCTCAGGTTTGACGCCGTGCTCCTGAACACGGCGGTCCCGAGGGCGGCCGATCCGGTCGGCATGGCGCGTGCGTTCGGCAAAGCGGTCGATGCCGGTCGTGAAGCTTTCAACTCGGGAATGCTCGAACCGCGCTACTCACCGACCGTCGGCAGGGCTGTCTTCTCATGAAGCTCGATCCCTTCTATCTGAATTTCGACGTGCCGGCTGGGTTGACCGGCTGGCGCCGCTCGGCGTGAGTCTGCTGCAGCTCCGGATAAAGGATATGGACGAGAAAGGACTGCAGACGGAAATCCGCCGCGCGAACGACGCCTGCGCGGTCCATGGTTGCCAAGTGAGCGTCAACGACAATTGGCGCACGGCAATCGAGGAAGGCTGCGACTTCGTCCATCTTGGTCAAAAGGATTTGGCTGCCGCCGATGCTGACGATTAAATACGCCGGATTGAAGCTCGGCCTTTCGATCCACGATCACACCGAACTGGAAACGGCGCCAGTGGCCGAGCCGGAGTATGTGGCGCTCGGCCCATCTATCCAACTAGCCTGAAGCAGATGAAATGGGCGCCGCAAGGGCTCGAGCGGATCAGCGAGTGGAAGCACCAGGTCGCGCCGATCCCATTGGTCTCCATCGGCGGCCTCAACCTGACCGGCTCGAAGGCGTTTTTCGAGGCTGGCGCGGAAAGCGCAGCCGTGGTCACCGACTTTGCGCTGAACGACGCCCCAGAAGCGCGCACGCGAGAATGGATCGAAAGGCAGAGCAATGGCGCTGGGGCGAGAACCGCATCTGCTCGTCGTTGTCGGGTCAGATTCCCGCGGTGGGGCTGGAATTGCCCGCGAGATCGAGACGATCGCTTGCCTTGGCGTGCGCACCTGCCTTGCTGTGAGCGCGCTGACGGTGCAAACCCATGAAGACGCCTTGGAAATCCAAGTTACGCAACCCGGTCTGGTGGCGGATCAGATGCGCGCTACGCTTCAGCCTAACAGAGTGGCCGCCACCAACATCGGCATGCTCGCAACGGCTGAGATCGATCGTCGCTGCGGTTGCCGCTGTGCTGCGCGAATATCCGCGCATACCGACAATCCAGATCCAGTGCTGCTTCCACGTCAGGCCGAGCGCTTCTTGAAGCAAGCGCTATCCCGCATAATAAATTAGCATCTGATGCCGCTTTGCCGTGTCGACACCCAATGTCATTGAACTGGCGCTTCTTGCCGGCTCAGAGCTAGCGGCCAATGAGGTCGGCGCGCTTCAACAAGGACCACAAGCCACGCCGTCTGCTGGACTCCTCCAAATTCGAGACACGGATGGTTCCTATCCAGACAATTGATTTTATCAATCTGCGACAATACCGCATAGCGGCGCCGGCGGAATGATCACCGGTAGCAAGACGAGCTGTTTTCAGTGGCCTGCAGGACGCGCACCGCGACCGAGGTAGAAGCCAGCCCGTCTGCGGCCATGTTCGGATCGGCCGCATCGGTGCGCCGAATGAGATTGCCGGCGGAACGTTCTATTCGTGCAGCCGTGACGGCAGTCATCTCACCGAAGCCATCCTGCCGATGGATGGCCGGCGGTCGGTGCAGCATGGGGTGACACTGTTCACGGAATGAAGCCGCTCGCGCTTCGGACGGTTGAAATGGAGGACATTAGCGTGGAACCGATCAGTCTCGACGAACTTCTGGCCAGCGTCGGCAAGGAAGTCGGCGTGTCGCCGTGGCGGGTGATCTCGCAGCGGATGATCGACCAGTTCGCCGAGTCCACCGATGACCACCAGTTCATCCACTGCGATCCGGAGCGCGCCAAGCGCGAGACGCCGTTCGGCGGCACCATCGCACATGGCTTCCTGTCGCTTTCGCTTTTGTCGGCGATGACTTTCGAGACCATGCGGCCGCTCGAAAACTGCAAGATGGGTGTCAACTATGGCTTCGAATCGCTGCGCTTCCTGGCGCCGGTGAAAACCGGATCGCGCATCCGCACCCGTTTCGTACTGGCCGACGTCAAGGTCAGGCCGTCGGGCTGGGTGCAGACGGCGCTGGGCGTGACGATTGAGATCGAGGGCTCGAAAAAGCCGGCGCTGACCGCGCGCTGGTTGACGCTGACGCTGATCAAACCCCAGCCGGAGGCGGCCTGAATTGCTCAACGAGCGTCAGCGCAGACGATCTTGACGTGCCGGGGCGATGTAGGCGACCAGTGCGCACCGATCGGCAACGCGGCCACGGGGGTCGGCTAGATAGAGTGGCAGGAATGCCTAATCGGGGCTCCGTCTCGGAAGGGGCGTCGATGTATCGGAAGCGCTTCGGCTTTCGGCGCTGCATTCCTTCTTCATGAAGGTCCATGGAGAATTCCCGACCACGGCGTCGAAAGATCGGCTTGTGATCGGAGTGGGCAGATCCTCCCCGACTGAATCTGCCAATAGGGTGTTATCGAGTCAACCGGGTCGAACTTGAGGTCGCGGATGTCGCTGATCGGCTGCTCGTCGAGCTCGAGAGCTCGAGAGCTCGAGAGCTCGAGAGCTGCCAGCTAAAGGCAGAACACGGCGATGCCAAGAGCTCCGCAGTTGATGTGGACGCCCAGAGCTGGGAGTACAGACCGACGAGTTCCCGGCGGGCGAACTTGCCATTGGTAACGCGCCAGACCAGTCCCGAGAAAGCCTCGATGAGAAGGCCCCGAGCCGCACGCGGGATCGACTACAGTGGCGTTTGGCGAGAGGCGTTCGAAGACGAGAGCGAGTGTAAGATGGACGAGCTCGACGCGCGTATCGCGCAGTCCCTGCGATCGCGCCTTGTCCGCGCCGCTCGTGCGTGCGAGCTGTTGGTAGATCGAGCTGACTAGATGAACCGGGATGGCATTAAAGCGGAACTCGAGACGTTCGGACTTTGTGCCGTTGAAATCCTCAAATTGAATCGGCCGGACTGTTGGAGCTATCATCACCCGCTTGGCTTCCAGAGCTACGGAGCGGGTTGATGATCTGAACGTCCTCGAAGTCCTTTTCATTGTCGGTCACTACGACACACTCGTTGGCTTCGGCTACAGCGGCAATGATTGTGTCTAGGGCGCTCCGCGAACGGCCTCTGGCTTTGCCGTTGGCCATCAGCCGCGCCCACACGAGGCCAGCTTTCTCGTCGAACGATAGCACGCGGCCAGCGAACAGCGCTTGCGGGCCTTCGGAGCCCTCGAACCAAGTTTCGAGGCTGCTGCGCTTTTTCCCCTTCGGCTTCTCTAGGATGCCTCTGCGAATTTCGGCGACAGTTAGCGAAGCAATGAAGAGGTCTTCGTCCTTCTGCGCGCCCATCCAGGCCAGCAACGAGCCCGAAGGCTCCGGCTTTATGACGTTGCTGATGATATTGGTATCAAGAAGGTAGCGCGTCACAGGTCGATCTTGCGCCCCACTTCGCGCGGCCGGCTGAGGTCGAGATTGGAGCCAACCAGAGGCGAGCGACGCAACGAGGCGAGAATGCTGCCCGCTTTCGGTGGCTCACCCGCCACGGCTTGCTGTATGGTCCGACGAAGCTGTCGGGCATCCGGCCCGCTCTCCGTTAATTTTCGGGCGAGAGTTCGCAGTAGATCGCGGTCTGCGTCGAACGCCAGGATCTCGAACCGCGCGATGCCGCGCTCAGCCAGGCGAGAGCGATAATTCTCGATGGCTCTCTTCTGTGCAGTGTTGCCCATCGCGTGCCTCCGTTCTCTATCCGGATATATAGCCATGGCTTCTTCGGAGCACAAGGTGCCCCGTCATCGGCCAGCACTGGCTCCTGCGCGACGCGCGTTATTGATCACAAAGAATTTCCATCTTGTCGAAGCACTGTGACTTGGCATCATTGTCGCGAAACGGAGTATTTCGCGTCAGGACAGGAACGCGATCAAAGCGCGACCGAAACGTGCAACAGCCGAAAAGCTTCGTGTGGTCGCCGGCGCGGCCCGCGAATCGGCTGTGCCTGCGTTGCCGAAGCCCGATCGACGCTTCGTCAATCTGGTCCTTGCTGGCGCGACAGGCCGCACGGGATTTCGTTCAAGCCGAAACGGATAGCCAAACGCGAGACCGCGTCCCGGAGTAAGGGGCCGCCTCATGAAGGTCGCGCTTGGCGCTCGCTAGTCAACTGGCAAACACCGAGACGCCTCGATCGAGGATCAGTTGCGGCTCTGCTGCTTGCGTGCTGAAAAGCAAGGCTGGACAGTCGTCGACAGCAATACCCACCGCGCGATCTGGGGCGCGTCGCTGTTGCGTCCCGGCCTTCAGGAGCTGATCAGCGATGCGATGGAGGGCAAATTCCTGATCGTGCTCGCAGAGGCGATGGATCGCCTGACGATGACCGCTGCAAACCGGGAGCAGGCCAGGCTGGGCAAACGTTGCAACAGATCCTTCAAGGAAATTCATAGACTCTTAGCAACTCCGGCTTGCTGTGAATGGTAGGCTTATTGCAACGTCTGAGGTCAGTGGTTCCAAACCGTGGCCCCGCTTGTCTTCGACTCGCCGAACTGCCTGCAATTTCGGCTAAAGGCAAGAAGAGCGCCCATTTGTTTGTTCGACACAGGATATCGACGGTGTCACGGCCACCGAGATTTGTCCGGTCGTTGGACAACCTTCGAAATCTGCAGCTTCTGTGGAGAACGCGAAATGAGAAATTCGGCAGGACTTGGTCCTGAGCCATGATGACACTGGTTAGTCGCCTACGCATGGCAGCGCATCCAGACCGCCTTCGAATCCTGGGCCTTTGTGCGCATGCGGACCTAACTGTCTGCGAGCTAGCGGAGATTCTGGGCGTGTGTCGAGAGCGGGTTGCGCGACACGTCCGGCTGCTCGCCAGAGCCGACTTTCTTTGCTGCAACGAACAGCCTCCGTGGCGCTCGTACCATCTCACCGCAGGATCCAACGACGGCGGGCTGGTTCAATTATTGGTCGATCTCCTGCCCCATCGCGACGGCTATCATAAACAGGACCTGCAGCGGCTCGAAGCGGTACGAGACACGCGGCCGAAGGGGACCGCGTGCTTGATCGTGAAATAGGTCAATCCAATTGGAGCGCGAAGCTACCATGGACAACTCCGCAGACGGTGCGATCGCACAGCCCGACACCCACGGGCGGTCTTCCTTGGCCGCGGTTGATTGCCGCGTTCACGAGCTGCTTCTGAGACAGGAGCGGCAGGAGCGGACGACCCTCAAGCTCATCGCCTCAGAGAACTTTGCGTCCTCGGCCGTGCTGGAAGCGAACGGCTCGATTTTCACGAACAAGTACGCCGAGGGGTACCCCGGTGCGCGCTACTACGCTGGAAACGAGATCGTTGATGAGCTTGAGAATCTAGCCATTGAGCGCCTGAAATCACTATTTGGCAGCGAGCATGCCAACGTCCAGCCTTATTCCGGCTCGCCGGCCAACCAGGCTGTCTATCGTGCGCTTTTGAGTCCCGGTGACAAAGTCATGGGCTTGCCCCTTCCGGAAGGGGGCCATCTGACTCATGGTTGGGCCATCAACTTTTCCGGTACTGACTATCAACGCGTGCCCTATGGGTTGGATGAAACGACACAGCAGATTGACTATGACCGCTTGCGCGAGACAGCCAAGCGGGAACGGCCGCGGCTCATTTGGGTCGGCGGAACTGCTTACCCGCGTGTCTTTGACTACGCGGCAATGGCAGAAATTGCCCTGGAAGCGAACTCCTATCTCGTAGCCGACATTGCGCACATCAGCGGCCTGATTGCCGCGGGAGCGCACCCGAATCCCGTGGGCCATTGCGACGTGGTCAGCAGCACGTCCCACAAGTCGATCCGCGGTCCCCGCGGTGGCTTCATTTTGTCAAGGAACGAAGATCGCTATCAGGCCCTGTATCATACAAAGAGCAAATACAATCTCGCCAGACGAATAGACCGGGCGGTCTTCCCTCACCTGCAAGGCGGGCCTCACATGAATGCCATCGCTGCGCTAGCGGTTGCCTTGCACGAAGCCGCGAACCCGTCCTTCCGAAGCTACGGCCAACAGACGGTCAAGAACGCCAAGGCTCTGGCACATGCACTGCTTGAGCGAGGTCATGACCTGGTGACCGGGGGGACGGACAATCACATGCTGATCCTTGATCTTCGCAATCGGCCACTATCGGGCAAGGCCTATGCCGAGCGACTAGCAAAGGCAGGAATCATCACAAACTTTAATATGGTGCCTGGCGACCCGCGGGATCCGGCGGTCACAAGCGGAATTCGCCTGGGGGCACCAGCAGTGACGTCAATGGGCATGCGCGATGTGGAAATGGAGCAAATTGCTGGCTTCATTGACTCCGTCCTCCAGCGGCCAGACGACGAAGATCTCCATGCCTGCGTGCGAAGAGACGTTGCCGACTTGTGCGCTGCGTTCGAGGTCCCGGGCATCTCCGACAAGTAAGGTGGGCCAAGCAAAATGCCCATACCACATCCAACACCCGAAGCGAGGTATTCATGGCTAGGCAGTTCGTGTTCTCTTCCGAATCGGTTGGCGCGGGGCACCCGGATAAGTTGGCCGACAACATCTCGGATGCCATCCTCGACGCCATCCTCCGCACAGATCCCAAGGCGCGCGTCGCCTGTGAAGCGTTGGTAAAATCAGGGATAGTCGTTCTGGCTGGCGAGATTACCAGCGATGCCCAGGTGGATTACAGCCAAGTTGCGCGCGATACGATTCTCGACATTGGGTACGACGACGAGGCCGTCGGCTTCGACGGCCGGCGTTGCTCCGTCGTCCATGCCCTCACCGAGCAGTCGCCCGACATCAGCCAAGGCGTTGACGAGGGAAGAGGGCAAGACCTCCAGCAGGGAGCGGGAGATCAGGGCCTCATGTTCGGCTACGCATGCCGCGAAACCGATACCCTGATGCCTTTGCCGATCCAGCTCGCTCATCGCTTGACGAAACGGCAGGCGTATGTCCGGAAGGCACAGCTTGGCTGGTTGCGTCCTGACATGAAATCCCAAGTCTCAGTGCGCTATGAGGGGTTGCGCCCGGTCGCCCTGGATACCATCGTCGTGTCGACGCAACATGACGAGCAGGTCTCGCAAGAGACTGTCCGCGAGGGCGTCATTGAGGAAATCATAAAGCCTGTCCTGCCGACCCACCTGGAGACGGAAGGCATCAGAATTCTGGTCAACCCGACGGGGCGGTTCGTAGTCGGCGGGCCGCGCGGCGACTGCGGTCTCACTGGACGCAAGATCATCGTCGATTCCTATGGCGGGATGGGTCGTCATGGCGGCGGCGCCTTCTCGGGCAAGGACCCGTCCAAGGTTGACCGCTCGGCTGCCTATGCGGCCCGCTATGTCGCAAAGAACATCGTCGCCAGCGGACTTGCGGACGTGTGCGAGGTGCAGCTTGCTTACGCAATCGGCGTGGCCAGTCCGGTTTCCGTCATGGTCAACACGTTCGGGACAGCCAGGGTTGAGGAAAGCAGGATCGAGCGCCTCATTCTTGAGTTGTTCGATCTCAGACCGAAAGGCATTATCAAGATGCTTGATCTCTTGCGCCCTATATACCGCAATACAGCCACCTATGGCCATTTCGGCCGTGAAGAGCCTGATTTCACCTGGGAGAAGACAGACAGGGCGGACGAATTGCGTCGCGAGGCAGGACTAGCCGCCCCGTGAAGCCGCCGGCAAGCGAATTGGCAAGCGGAAAGCCCAAGCGGAGACATTGATGCCGGATTATGACGTGCTTTGCATCGGCAATGCCATTGTCGACATCATCGCCCAGTGCGACGACGCTTTTCTGGTGACCAACGGCATCATCAAGGGTGCCATGAACCTCATCGATACCAAGCGCGCCGAGCTGCTCTACAGCCACATGGGGCCGGCGATCGAGGCCTCCGGTGGCAGCGCCGGCAACACGGCGGCCGGCGTCGCCAGCTTCGGCGGCCGCGCCGCCTTCTTCGGCAAGGTGTCCAACGATGCGCTGGGCGAAATCTATGCGCACGACATCCATGCGCAGGGCGTTGCCTTCGACACCAGGCCGCTCGAGGGCGAGCCGCCGACGGCGCGCTCGATGATCTTCGTCACCCCGGACGGCGAGCGCTCGATGAACACCTATCTCGGCGCCTGCGTCGAGCTTGGGCCGGAGGATGTCGAGGCCGACAAGGCGTCTGGCGCCAAGGTCACCTATTTCGAGGGCTATCTGTGGGACCCGCCGCGCGCCAAGGAGGCGATCCGGCAGACGGCGAAGCTCGCGCACGAGGCCGGGCGCGAAGTCTCGATGACACTGTCGGATTCGTTTTGCGTTGACCGCTACCGCGACGAGTTCCTCGATCTGATGCGCTCGGGCACGGTCGACATCGTCTTTGCCAACAGCGACGAGATCAAGTCGCTCTACCAGACCTCGTCCTTCGACGAAGCGGTGGCGCAGATCCGCAAGGACTGCAAGATCGCCGCCGTCACACGCTCGGAAAAAGGCTCGGTTATCGTGCGCGGCGACGAGACCGTGGTCATCCATGCGACCGCCATCAAGGAGCTGGTCGACACGACGGGCGCCGGCGATCTCTACGCCGCCGGTTTCCTGCATGGCTACACGCAGGGCCGCGACCTCAAGACCTGCGGCGACCTTGGCTCGCTGGCGGCCGGCCTGGTGATCCAGCAGATCGGCCCAAGGCCAAGGCAGAATTTGCGCCGCGAGGCGGAACGGGCTGGGTTGCTGTAGATGCGCGGGCAACTAACCAGCCGCCCTACTGACGCGATCATCGCAGTGGCGGAACTGTGTCAAAGCTCGCTGATAGCGACAGCCATTCGCTTCGGAGAACTGACCGATTCTGCTGCCATGAAGCTCGCTGGAAGAGCGGTGCAAGGCGGGCTTGCCTTGACGGCATTCACCGTCATCGAGATCGCCACCGGCATTTTCCAGAAGCTCAGCTTGGGGAAGGCCAGTAAGGTTCCTGAGGTAACGGAGAACTCGCGGCGTCCGTCGGAGCACTTGACTTGCGATCACGTCCCACGATGCCGAATGCAGGCAGACTGGTTCGCCATTGGTATGGGACCAGCGGAATTGGCAGCAGGGCTTCATCTTCGTCAATCTCGACGAGGCGCCGGATGTGGAGCCCGGCATTCGCGGATGTCAGGAAGTGCTCGCCTGGCTGGTATTCACATCGCGGTCTGGCTTCCACGATTTTGGGATCGTCGAGGGCAACGAGGAAGGGATTCAAAAAACGGGCCCTGACGGGCGGAAAGGGACTATCCCGCCCTCTCCGATCTCCGTGTCAAAACTGTTCGGCAGACGCAGGATCGCATCACGGGGCCCGGCAGCCTTGGCGGCAGCGACATAGTTTCAGTTCATTTCAACAGGTGCTGGCATCTACTGGGTGTATCTCTTATCCGAACAATCCAACAATTACCGCAAGCACGGTCCGCTCGATCGGGTCGCCAGCTATTTTCGCGATAAGCCGGTTCTTGAGGGCGCCGAAGCCGAAACGCGACAATCGGTCGCCATTTGCTCTGACGCTCGTCAGATTCTCGTCAGCAGGGGGTGTGCCAATCTGGGAATGCCAGTTGCTCCATCATGGGGAATATTCAACGGAGGCATGAAATGGACGCATTGAACAACGCCAACTCGCCGCGCCGGAACCTCACATGGCAAACTGGGGCTGTTCACGAACTAATCGCTTTTGAACAACCCCTGAGAGACTTGCCACAGGAGCGAGAACAACAAGCCGAAGTTGGCCCGTCCCGTCCTGTTGTCTCAGCCGCAGACCAGCGCTTCAACACGGCGGCCCAGCAGCCACATAGGAGTCTTATCGCAATTTCCAACCGCGGTGCGACTGTCAATTCTGATCAGCCCAAGACAGGCGGGCTTTCGGCGGCCCTGGAGTGCGTCGTGGAGCGTTCCGGCGCGGTCTGGGTAGTTTTTTCCGAGCATCTGGGCGACGGGGATAAGCAACAGGTGCCCCTCGTGCAGCGTGGCAAAGGTCAAATCGGGTGGCTCGATGGGCCGGCAGCGGACTATTCTCGGTACTATCAAGGTTTTGCAAATTCACTATTGTGGCCGGCGCTCCACTCGCTGCCGGACCGGATCTCAGGCTCGGAAGAGGATTATAAAAGTTATCGCGACGTCAATGCCTTCATGGCGCGCGCGGTGTCCGAATTGGGAGATAACGCAGTCTACTGGGTTCATGACTACCATTTCCTGCCGCTCGGCGCTGATTTGCACAGACTCGGCATTGACCGGCCGATCGGCCATTTCCTGCATACGCCATGGCCCGAGTCTGACATGATGGAGCGCGTGCCCAATTCTGGCGAGCTAATGAAATGTATGCTCGAGTATGATCTGCTCGGTTTCCAGACCGACCGTGATGTGAGCAATTTCCTCGCCTGTGTCCAATCTCATTTGGGGCTGGAGAGCAAGAACGGAGTCGTTTTCTCGGACCATGGCCAGACGCAATGCCAAAATTTTCCTATAGGTATCGATCCGAAGCAATTCGAACAGTGTGCCGCAGATTCGCTTGAGGCGCAGAAAGCCTACATTTCGCAGTTGAAACTTGGCGGAGCAAAGCTAGTTATCGGCGTCGATCGGCTCGACTACACCAAGGGCATCGACAATCGGATTAAAGCTTTCGATCTGCTGGCAGTCGAGCCGCAACGTGTCTCGCTCTTGCAAATCGCAACTCCCTCACGTGGCGACATCCAAGCGTACAGCGAATATCGGCGCGACGTCGAAAGACTCGTCAATCAAGTCAACAACCGGCATGGCACGGACGAGTGGATGCCGATTATCTATGAGAACAGGTCGTTCACCCAAGCTGAGATAGCGGGTCTTTGCAGAGCCGCGCGTGTTTGCGTTGTGACGCCGTTGCGCGATGGCATGAATCTTGTGGCGAAAGAATACATTGCTGCACAAGATCCGAGCGACCCTGGCGTTCTGGTGTTATCGAAGTTTGCCGGCGCGGCCGAAGACTTCGGCGAGGACGCCCTGCTGGTAAATCCGAGGCTCTCCGACGAGATAGCTACCGCGATCTCAAGAGCGGCCAGCATGCCGCGCGAAGAACGCATCCAACGCTGGCGGAGGATGATGGACAAACTTGAAGCGTATACGATCCACCATTGGTCAGCGGACTTCGTTCGGCAACTGGACAGCAGCCGGGTTACGGTCCCTGCGGATCACTTCCACTATGTTGGCTTGGGCTGGATCAGCGAGGCCCAAATGCCTTCGTATCGGACCGAGCCAGAATTGCACACCGCGCTGACGCGTGCACTGGATAAAAACTGGGTCCTGCCGATCGTATGATGCAGAATATGAAGCACGCGAGCTTTGCCTGCATTTGCGCATCCCTCAATGCCGAGCGCTTGGAGAGAGAGATACTTATCCTGACCGCCTGAATGCGGCTTAAGCGGCTTATCGGGACCACAGTCGGGCTTTGCATCAGACCCTTGAGCCAGGCTCCGTCAGTGTGGTCTCTTGCCGCCGAGCGGAGTCATCACGATTGCCTAGTCACCCGTGATGACGACTGGCGTGCCAATTCCCCTCGGACCACGGTTTGGCGCTCACTCCGAGAAAACCGCTTCTACCACGCACGCACGGCTTGCGGCCGCATCGTTAAACATCGCCACCAATGCGATCTTCTGCATTCTAGAGCGTTTCATATTTTGACGGAAGCGTAGCCTGCGTTTTCGAAGTAGTTCTTGCATTCGGCTGCCTCGATGGTTTCGACGAGGTGGCCGATGTGGCGCCACGTGTCCTCGACGGTGCGTTTCTGAGCTTGTCGCATCCAGTGTTTGATCTTGGCGAAGGCCTGCTCGATCGGATTGAGGTCCGGCGAGTAGGGCGGCAGATACCAAAGCCTGGCGCCGGCAGCTTTGATCGTCTGCCTGATGGCCGCCGACTTATGGCTTCCCAGGTTATCCATGACCACGATGTCGCCGGGCTTCAGCACGGTGATGAGCTGCTGCTCGACATAAGCACGGAAGCATTGGCCGTTGATCGGTCCGTCGAAGATGCAAGGTGCTGCGAGCCGGTCCCAGCGTAGTGCACCGAGGAAGGTCAGCGTGCGCCAGTGGCCGTGTGGAGCCAAGCCGCGCAGCCGTTTGCCTTTCGGCCCCCAACCTCGCAGTGGAGCCATGTTGGTCTTGATCCAGGTCTCATCGATGAAGACCAGGCACTGTGGATCGAGACCGCTTTGCCAAGAGCGCCATCGCTGGCGCCTGCGGGCAATATCGGCACCGCCTGCTCAAGGGCGAACAGAGTTTTTTTTGAAGCTCAGGCCTTCGCGGCGCAGGAACAGCCACACCGTATTGTGCGAGACCTTGACCCCGCGAGCATCCAGCTCGTCCTTCAGCCGACGCAGCGTCAGTTCAGAGGTCTGATTAAGCCGCTCCATAATGAAGGCCCGATGCGGCTCAAGGACGCGCTTGCGATGTCCGCCCATCTTGCCCGGCGCCACCGAGCCAGTGGCACGGTAACGCTGCGACCACTTCACTACAGAGGAAACCGCAACGCCAAAGCGCGAGGCAACCGCACGGCAGGTCTCCCCGTCGCCAACCGCCGCTACTGCACGCTCACGAAGGTCATTTGAAAGCGCTCGCGTCATCAGATGCTGGCCTCCAATCCAGCCAGCATCTTGAATCACAAACATCCGGCTTTGGGAATCCTACGATTCTCTCAAAATAGGAATCGCTCTAATGACGTTGTCACGCGCTTGAAGTCTTGTCCGAAATCCTTCATCGGCGACCTGCGAGGGATGTCGCAGCCCGACAGGGATCCATTAGTTGGACAATGGTGGCAGCGGAGCAGCGCCGCCAATGGGCGACTGAATATTTCACAATGTTAGACAAGCGTAAAAGCGAAATCACATAACGACATAAACATTTCGTTATGCGTCATTGACAAAAGAGCGGACTGCTGTGATTGTCTGCGTGTCGTGGTCCTCGCGTGCGGCGCTGCCGCAGCGGAGCTAAGAGGGAAGCCGGTGCAATGCCGGCGCTGCCCCCGCAACTGTTAGCGGCGAGCCAACCCCACTCATGTCACTGAGGCGAATACCCTCAGGAAGGCGGGTAGAGGCTATGACCCCGCGAGCCAGGAGACCTGCCACGGCGAATTACGTCCACGGGCGGGGTGTCTCGGTGGCGCTGCAAGCCGGCGTTCGTGCCGGCCTGCTAGCGCCTTCCTTGTCATCGGCGCCCCAACCATCGGGGTATGACATGACTGACTCTCAGGAAATTCCTGTAGCAACGCTCGGCGTGCCGCGCTTCGGTCGTCGGCGAGAGCTGAAATTCGCGCTTGAAAGCTACTGGTCCGGAACATCGTCCGCTGGCGACCTTCTCACGACGTCGAAGGCGCTCCGTGCCGCTAGCTGGGAAGAGCAGCGCGATCGCGGCGTGTCGAAAATCCCGTCGAACGACTTCTCGCTTTACGACCATGTGCTCGACACCGCAGCCATGGTCGGGGCCGTTCCATCCCGTTTCGGCTGGAATAGCGGCGAGGCCCCACTTGACATCTACTTCGCAATGGCGCGCGGCAACCAGGGTCAGACGGAGGATTGTGGACACGCTGGTCACCAGGAGGAGGCTCATGGACCTGGTGTAACCGCGATGGAAATGACCAAGTGGTTTGACACCAACTACCACTACATTGTGCCGGAACTCGATGATGATCAGACGTTCGCCCTCTCGTCATCGAAGCCGGTCGATTACTTCCTCGAGGCTAAAGCTCTCGGCATTCACACACGCCCAGTCATCCTTGGACCCATCACCTTCCTCAAGCTGGCGAAATCGCCTGCCGAGGGGTTCGGTCCCATCGCGCTCCTACCGCGGCTGCTGCCCGTTTACGAGCAAGTCCTGCAGAAGCTGAAGCTGTCGGGAGCCGACTGGGTGCAGATCGATGAGCCAGCGCTTGTCCTCGATCTGAACCCGAACGAACGAGCTGCGTTCGAATTCGCCTATGGCCAGCTGTCGAAAGCCGCGCCCGAGCTGAAGATCATGCTGGCTACGTATTTCGGGTCGCTGGGAGACAATCTCGAAACCGCGGTTTCTCTGCCCCTGGCCGGGCTGCATATTGATCTCGTGCGCGCTCCCGAGCAGCTGGAAACGGGGGGTCGGCTCGCTCCGAAGGATCTGGTGCTCTCGCTTGGCTTGATCGATGGCCGCAACGTCTGGCGTGCGAACCTGCCCGCCATTCTCGACCGCATCAAACCGATCGTCGCCGGCTGGCCCTTGGACCGCGTCGAGATCGCGCCTTCTTGCTCGATGCTGCATGTGCCGATTGATCTGCGCATGGGGACGGAACTCGACGCCGACATCAGGTCGTGGCTCGCCTTCGCGGCCCAGAAGACCGACGAGCTGGTCTTGCTGGCCCGGGCCCTGTCCCAAGGCAGGGATGCGGTGGCAGGCGCGTTGAAAGCGTCTGCCGAGGCTGCCGCCACGCGCGTGACATCCACGAGGATCCATGACCCGCTTGTTCAGGGGCGGATCGCTAGCATTGAGGACAGCGCGAATCGACGAGAGAGCGCTTTTGGCGAGCGCTCCAGAGTCCAAGCCGGCTCACTCGGGCTGCCGCCGTTCCCGACGACGACCATCGGGTCCTTCCCGCAGACGCCGCAGGTACGCAAGGCGCGGGCCGCTCATGCGAAGGGCCAGCTGAGCTATGTCGACTATGAGACGTTCCTGAAGAAGGAGATCGAGGCTGCAATTCGCTGGCAGGAAGAGATCGGGCTGGACGTGCTGGTGCACGGTGAGTTCGAGCGAAACGACATGGTACAGCATTTCGGCGAGCAGTTGTCCGGCTTCGCGCTCACCCAGCATGCCTGGGTACAAAGCTATGGGTCGCGCTACGTGCGTCCCCCCATCATTTTCGGCGACGTATCGAGGCGCAATCCGATGACAGTGCGCTGGTGGCAATTCGCCCAGTCGCTTACGGAAAAGCCCGTGAAGGGAATGCTCACAGGCCCAGTCACCATTCTCAACTGGTCTTTTGTTCGCGACGACGTACCCCGCTCCGAAGCCTGCCGCCAGATCGCGCTCGCCATCCGCGACGAAGTGACGGATCTCGAAAGATCCGGCGCAAGGATGGTCCAGATCGATGAGGCCGCGTTTCGCGAAGGATTGCCACTGCGCCAATCTGACTGGAAAGTCTATCTCGACTGGGCTGTCGAATGTTTCCGGATCGCTTCAACGGGTGTAAAGGACGCGACTCAAATTCATACCCACATGTGCTATTCGGAGTTCAACGAGATCATTCACGCGATTGCTGGAATGGATGCGGATGTCATTTCGATTGAGACGTCGCGCTCGAAGATGGAACTGTTGGACGCCTTCACGAGCTCCAAATATCCGAACGAAATCGGTCCCGGCGTCTATGATATTCACTCACCACGCGTCCCGGAAGTCGGCGAGATTTCGGACTTAGTCATGCTTGCCCGCGAGCGACTGTCCGACGGCCAACTGTGGATAAACCCGGACTGTGGCCTCAAAACACGCAAATGGGAGGAGGTCCGCCCTGCCCTCATGAACATGGTCGCTGCAGCACGCGCGCTCCAGCAGAAAATGCAGGCGTAAGACTTCTCTTCCTCACCGTGTGGGGAGTTGCCGGTGGCGGATGTCGGCCGGGAATATGCCAAACCGATCACACTCTTGAAAATAAGCCACACGGCGAAAATGTGCAATTTTCCTTCGGCACGTGTCCTCATCCCGCAGAAATATAAATGTGACACCACGCTATAGTATCGGTCCTTGGGAACATACAGGCCCCGCTCCTCGAACAAATCGTACACACGTCGTTTCTCAAAGTAGACTGCTTGGCATGTTTCGCTCAGGCGGCGACAATATATGATGCTGCGCGTCTGTCCGCTTCCCCAGTTGATTTGCGCAGACTACGGGCGAGGTTGCAGGTTTCGGGTATTGCTAGAGCGGGATGAAATGAGACTGAATCGGCTTGGGATTCCCTTAGGCGTGCAAATCTGATTCAACCTTCATGCTGGGCAAGGAGGTCAGCATGG
>NZ_JAMYQF010000056.1:0-47066 GCF_040320745.1 Mesorhizobium sp. M0621
GCTCCGCGCCAGCGCCCGTCCCTTCACCCGCCCAGCAGGGCACAACCCACGCCGGAAACGAACTCAAAACTGGATAGAAACTGGGGGCAAGGTCAATCGAAGGGACCGTGAATTCGTGCCCGCGCCGTTCTTCAAGTCAGGTGTGCCTCGGCTAAAGCGCGTCGCGACTGATCGGATTCATGCGAGGAGCCTTAGGTTGCCTCTATTTATCTCGTTGTACTCAAATCACGGCGCTTTTGGTTCCCGCAGCAATTGCCGACGAGTCCTCACTGCCTCCAGCAGTTCGCGCTCGCTGGTGTGAATATTTCGAAAAATGGCCACGACCATCACCGCCAAGATTTCGGCATCCGGGTCCAGAGGGTCGAGGTTCTCATCGGCGCAGACCTGATCGAACACGCGTGCGCAAATAGCCACATCGTGAGGGCTCAGGCAGGTGTGATTGAAACGCCGACGCAGCATCTGGGCGAACCTTTCAGGACTCGCCGCTCCGTGCTTTGCGGCGGGCTTTTTACTGGTGAACCGCTGACGTGATGGAATGCTTAAATGAGAATATCGCCCACAGTGTATTGGTATCAATTTACCTGATGCCTGATGATTGCTCTGTTAAGAGTCCCAAAATCAGCGCGCACTCACGAGCTCTATATTGCCCGGCAATCATAAGTTGATAGTAATCTTGCCGCTTGTGTTCCGGAACGTGAAATCCGCGTCGAAATTCCGCCGCTTCTTTCGGAGTTCGTGTACAGCCGAGTTTGCTGGCGGTGACTTTCAAACTCGCCAGTGAGCATCCGATCTTTGCCGCAATATCTTTCAGCGCCTCGTTGTTACCGTATCCATCAAGAATTATCTTGCGACGAGATTCGCTGTTGAGCTTTGTGTTCATTTCGGCGACATCCTCAATTATTATTTCAGGATGGCAGATTCTATACGCATCAGGTTGAAGAGTGTCGTTATCTTCGCATCCAGAAACTTATCTTGGAATGCATTTCTTATTGTAATCCAGCGTGATCGCCGTTTTGGTCGACTCAAGTTCAGCCAGTCTTGCCAGATGCCTGAAATACACCACATGATTGAGTGGGGCATGGGCATACCCGATTCGGATATGGCACCACGCGATGGAAACTAAGAGGCAAGGCGAGGCTCCCGCGAGCCAGCCGCAGGACCGTGATCGACGTCGTTGGTCGCGCGAAGGTCAACCCCGCAATGAGGCCGCCCCATCGCTCGCGCCGGCGCTTGACCCTCTCCCCTTTTCAACGCTCGAACTGGCGCCTGAGGATCAATTCGCCGCTTGGCAAGCGCAAATGGCGCCGCTTGTCGAGGTCAGATTGCCAGATGACAAATCGCTGAGCGATGGCTTTCCCGCCGACCACACGGCCTGGAATCTCGGTGGCATGCTGATCGTTCAACAGTGCGCGCCAGCACACAGCTATATGCGCTCCGCCGCGAAGCTCCGATCCAGTTCGATCGATCACTGGTATATCGTCTTGCCGCGTGCTGGCCGGTCATGGACGGAGGTCGATCGCCGCGTTGCGGAAAGCCAGCCGGGCACGTTGGAGATCAGATCGCTTGGCTACCCGTTTCGCGGGAGGGTAACGGACTCGGAAAGCCTCTTTCTCTATCTGCCGCGTGATTTGTTCTCTGATGCGGCGTCAACCCTCGACGCAAAGAACAATTCAATCATGTCCGGCAACTTTGCCAACCTCTTTGTCGACTACGTCAACAGCATCGAAGCAAGACTGCGCAGTCTCACGGCTGAAGATTTGCCTCGCATCGTACACGCAACACGCAGCATGATCATTGCCTGCCTCGCACCTCCGGCGGAACATGCCGCGGCCGCCGAACAATTGGCGAGCGTCGCGCTGATGGAGCGAGCGCGTCGATACGTCCAAAACAATCTGGATGCGGCTCATCTGACACCTGATTCAATGTGCCGGGCGCTCGGTGTATCTCGCTCTCGTCTCTATCAATTGTTCGAACCGAGTGGTGGTGTTCTCCATTACATACAAAGTCGCCGACTTCTGGCAGCCCATGTTGCGCTTAGCGATCCGGCGGACAGACGGCGAATTGTCGATATTGCTGAGGCCTTCGGGTTTAGTTCAGCGGCTAATTTCAGCCGAGCATTCAGTAAGGAATTCGGTTACAGCCCCCGCACAGGCCGCAGTACGTTGATGTTGTCGCGCCCCACCCACTCTGTTTCGCTTGCTGAACACGAGAAGGCGTCTTCCTTTGAAGATTGGCTCAAAGCGCTCGGAAGCTGAGTACAGGATCGGCGATGGTCGGCGCTTTATGGACCAGAATATTTCATGTCACGGCCACCGCGCTATCAATCATATAGCCAATTCACGTCAATTTCCGTTTTATTAACCAACTGTGACTGTTGATTATTATCGCCGAAAACCACAGCGGAGCACGCATTGCACCTACGCCGTATGCGGCACTTGTTAAGACTGCGAGTTAAAAGTTTGCCAGGCTTGATAGTTATGTTATTTCTGGACTGGGCGACGTGGATTCGCGCCGCTCACGGAGGTGGCTCTTGGCTCCAGAGGGATCAGGCGTCGGCACGAAGAGTGACGTTCCACGTCCAGGCGAAGCGCTTCTCGCTGACCTTTTAGCGAACACCACCGAACTTTTATCGTTCTACGACCGCGACTTCTGCCTGACCCACTACGCAACCAAGCTCAGGGGCATGTACGGAGGTGCGGTGACGCTGGGTGCCGCCCTTTGGGAGATCTACCCGAGCTTCCTCGATGCGAAGTATCGCGACGAATTTCTTCGTGTGTTCCACGGTGGCTCACCGGCAAGCATCGATTTGCCTCGGTCATCGGGCGACGTGCTGCGGTCCGTTTTTGTTTTCGCCACTGCAAATGGTGCGGGAATCATTGAATCAAGGGAGCGCGATGGGCGCAGCGTGACGGATGAGCAAGAGCATGTAATTCTGCTCCACCAGGCGACGCACGACGTGCTGACCGGACTGCACAATCGGCGGCGATTCGGCGAGCAGCTGCAGCAGGCGCTGGTGGCCCTCGGCGAACTGAAGCCCAAAGCCGCCCTGCTGCAGATCGACCTTGACGATTTCAAAGCAGTCAACGACACGCTCGGGCATGGAGCAGGCGATACGCTTCTTCAGCTCGCGGCGGGTCGTATCCGCGACGCGCTGCAGGACGGCGAATCCGCATACCGGTATGCCGGCGATGAGTTCGCTGTCATCCAATTGGGCAAAGAGCAGCCAGCAGAAGCCGAGCGCCTCGCCGGATCGCTGGTCGACGCGTTCAAGAACCCATTCGTCATCAACGGCATTCCCGTCTTCGTCGGCTCGAGTATCGGAATTGCTTTCGGGCCGGAGCACGGGACCGACGGTGAACAGTTGATGAAGGCCGCGGACATTGCCCTTTACGCGGCCAAGACAGATGGACGCGGCTGCGCCCGAACATTCAACCGTTCGATGCTGCTCTTGCTTGAGCAACGCGAGAATCTGAGACGCAGCCTTCGAACCGCGCTGGAGCGGGGCGAGCTTTATCTGGAGTATCAGCCGCTCATTCGGCCTCCCTCGTCGGTGATCGGTTTCGAAGCGCTGCTGCGGTGGCGGCACCCTGAGATCGGAATCATTCCACCCGGCGTGTTCATACCGATCGCCGAAGCTGACGGTTTGATGGACGAGATTGGACGTTGGGTGCTTGAGGAAGCCTGTTGCCAAGCAATGACGTGGCCTTCCTCGCTGACAGTCGCAGTGAACCTGTCACCAGCTCAGTTCCTTAGCGGTTCCCTGACGGACACCGTCGCCCAGATCATCGACGCAGTTGGCATCGAAGCCGACAGACTTGAACTTGAGATAACGGAGACGGTCCTACTTGAGAAGACGATCGACAATATCGATACGTTGAATACCCTGAACGTCCTGGGAATACGAATTTCGCTCGACGATTTTGGAACATACTACTCATCATTAAGCTATCTTAAGAACTTTCCCTTCGATACTTTGAAGATCG
Source organism: Mesorhizobium sp. M0621 (assembly GCF_040320745.1). Taxonomy (NCBI): domain Bacteria; kingdom Pseudomonadati; phylum Pseudomonadota; class Alphaproteobacteria; order Hyphomicrobiales; family Phyllobacteriaceae; genus Mesorhizobium; species Mesorhizobium sp. M0621. The sequence continues at coordinate 3,984 of NZ_JAMYQF010000056.1, forward strand.
ATCAGTACTTTATTGCAGACTTGGAGACCGACCTCAAAAGCCAAACGATCGTGCGATCGATCATGAATCTGGCGCACGGCCTAGGGATAAATGTAACTGCCGAGGGGGTCGAGACATCGGCACAGGTACGGTGGCTGATCAAGGAAAATTGCGATTGCCTGCAGGGTAATTACCTAGGACGGCCGCTCGGAGCCGAGGCGATCAGCGATTTCATCAAGCGGTCCCCGCCGAGGGCGGTACGAGCGATGCAGGAATCAAATGGGTCGCTCTAGCGCCTTGAACCCTTTGTTAACGATAACGTGGAGATTTGTAGAACGATCGAGGCGGATACCGCGCAATTCTTCAGGTCGGTGCCAGACTGACTCACCACGGACGGTGAAATTTTTCGTCGCGGAGGCCATCACCCCGCGGGGGTTCAATCCTGATGGAACAAGTGAGGATGCCGATGGGACCTGTTCATCATGACCTGGCTGGCGGCGGACCGACCTTTGAACCCATGATCCAGATCGACATGGAAATCAAAGCTTTTGTCTCCGCTTGGAGACACTGCGATTATGTCTCGACATACATGGCCCGGATGATCAGTCAGAACAGGTCTGACTCGGTCCGGCATTCAAATCTCTTTTCCTCCGCCTTTAACGAATTGCTGGAAGTCGCCTTTCGCACGCGCCATGCCGATGGCGAACTGGCATGCAGGGTGTCTCGCCATGGCGCGACGGAAAGGATCGAGTTGACATTTCCTTGCGTGCCGGAGGAGCGCCAATTCTACGAAGAAGCCGTGTCGCAACTTGCAGAAACAGAGGCCAGAGAGCGATACCTCACTTCGGTGTCTGGGGATCTTGCGCCGAGCCGCGAGGTCGTACTTCTGGAACTGGCTGTCGACTACAACGCGACACTCTGGATCGAGGAAGCCGACGGCGATGCAATCAAGCTTGTCGTGGATCTTCCGCTCGAGGGCTTGCAAAATTGAGCCCTTACGACCTTCTCCCGCGCTTTAAGGCGCAATACGACGCGAACAACCAGGAGTTCTCCATATCGGGAGTGGTCCGGCCTCAGGCGATCGATGAGCTTGGGCCCAGCATAGCATTGCTTCGCGATGCGATCGGCCGTGTGCGCGGCGTTCTCTACGTCAATGTTAGGCGCTTGACGCAGATGAACAACGCCGCTTTTCACACCTTTTCGAGGATCATCATCGACTCTTGTCGCGCTCGACCGGATCTCAAATTTGTCGTCATCACGTCAAGCGTTGTCGGATGGACCTCGCGAAAATTCGGTCGCCTGAGCGGAATTGAACCGAACATCACCGTCGAGGAGTATGACACCGAATTCTATCCGGGGCAGGGCTTCCTTGAGGAAGGCGGGTTCGTACCGATCCTGCGCACTCAGACAAAGATGACATGGCGCCACGAGCGCGCAATCTTGCCGCGACACGGGATGAGGCCTGGGATCGTCATGGCCGACATCTGCTGCGGGATCGGCGATTTCGCTGTGCTCGCGCAGAAGGAGTTCCAGCCATCGCGGATCGTCGCCCTCGACCACTCCAGATCAAGCCTGAACTATGCTCGCCGAGTGATGCGGGAGTTCGACATCCGGGGCATCGAATATACGTATGGCGATGCGTCGGAGATGCTGCTCGACGAAGCGCAGTTCGACCTGGTCACCTGCCGACATTCCCTGCAAATCTTCAATCGACCTGAACTCATCCTCAAGGAGCTCTACCGAATATGCAAGCCAGGCGGGCGGGTCTACATCACCAACGAAAAGAATTCGCATTGCCTCGGCGAGCCGCGCGCCGACAGCATTCGCTGGACCTACGATGAAGTGGCGAAGCTGTTCGGGCATTTCGAGATGGACGTCGAGCTTGGGCCCAAGAGTCGGCGATACCTGGTGGAAGCCGGATTCGAAGACATCCTTGTGGAGACCTTCATGGTCACTAACCTGGACGGCGATCCGCAGGACTTCGCCGATGTTATTGCAGCCTGGGCGGATGTCTATGCGGGCGAGATGGCGAGCAGACGCGGCGATGGGCCGGAGTTCGTCGCGCGGTTCCGGCAGGGCTTCGAGGACCACATTTTCGCTGCGCTCCACCCCAAGGGTTATGCGGGTTGGCCGATCTGGGTCGCATCGGGGCGACGGCCGCAATGAAAGCCGACGATGAGGGTACACCGCGCTTCGGCCTGCGCTCCTTTCGAGCGAAATTCGTATTGGTCGTTGGCGGCGCCGTGCTGTTCGACCTCCTTTTGAGCGGTGGCCTGGCGCTTTGGAACGTTCAAAAGCTGTCGCGCGATGCCACATCGGAAGTCGGTGAGGGCCTGACGACCGCAAACCAGGAATACATTCGTTCCTATGCCGAATCGACAGCGCTGAGTGTCGACCTGCTGCTCGACCGAGTTCATGGGGACGTCAAGGCACTGGCTGGCGTGCTGCAGGCCCAGACCGACGATCCGAGCAGGCAGCAACAGGTCGGAGCCACCCTTTCGCAGCAGGCGCCCGGCTCGGTAAAGGTCGTCTATGACGCGCAGGGCGATTGGGCACAGAACCTGCCGGGCGCGCCGTCCGTAGTCAGCGTCTGGGGCTACCTACTGGGCGCCGATCACAGTCCGCTGCCAAGCGTTCAGCAGGAAATAGAAGATAGCACCGTCCTGGACCTCGTTGCGCCGACGCTCATGGCCAGCGGGTCGTCCAAACTGCAGATGTATTATATTGGTCCAAAAGAACGGCCGATATTCAGGACCGTACCGTATACGGACCAGGCCCAGACCTTCGACAAGCTCTATCCTGGCCACAACAAGGCGGAGTTCTGGGAGTTCTTCTTTCCGGGGATCTATGGGTCATGGCAGCAATGGGCCAGGGATCCAGCCTCGCGTCCGGTACCTGACGACATCACCCAAACGGCACCTTACACCGACGCGATCACGGGAAAGTTGATCGTCAGCTTTTTCCATCCACTATGGACGCGTGATCGCACCGGCATCGCCGGTACGGCGGGAGCAGACATCACTCTCGACCAACTCGCGGAAGCTGTCGAACGTGTGAAGATCGCTGAAACAGGGTTCGGCTTTCTCACGATGTCGACTGGCAACGTGGTGGCCATCAATCCGTCGGGCCAGGCAATCATCGGCCTGACGTCATCGAGCGATGCGGGCAGCCAGGGCGTCACTGGCCTGGAGAGATCCCTGCGGGGAAGCACGCAGCCAGCTATCGCGTCGCTGCCTCTCGACCAGAACAATGACGGTATCATTCAGCATATCATGCTCGACAACAAGGGCGAACACGTTCCCTATATTGTTGTCCTCAAAAGATTGAAGCCGACCAATCTGTGGAGTTCAGGACCGATCAAGTCCGAAACGATGTCGGTCGGGATCGTCGTCCCCGAACGGGAGATCTATGCATCACTGTTCGCCGCGCAGGAGAGTATTTCTCGCGCAACCAATCGCATCCTTGTGTTTCAGATCGCGACGATCGCCGTTTCGCTTCTGATTGTTTTTGCGGCCGTGCTCGGGATTTCGAAGCGGATCACCGCAGGCCTCAGGGCGCTTGCCGGCGCTGCCCAGCGGCTCCAGTCAAAAGACTATTCGGTCCGCGTGAGCATTCCGACCCGAGACGAGGTTGGAGCCGCAGGAATTGCTTTCAACCGGATGGCCGAGCAGATCAGCTTTCACACCGAAAACCTCGAGCAACTCGTCGACGAACGAACAAGGGATCTCGGGGACGCAAATCAGGAGATTTCCGCGCTCAACGAAAAGTTGCGGGACGAGAACGTCCGCCTCGGTGCCGAGCTCGCGGTTGCCAGGCAGATCCAGATGATGGTCCTGCCGAAACCATTCGAACTCGAAGCGATTCCGGGGCTGGAGATCGCTGCCTACATGCGGCCAGCCGACGAGGTCGGCGGTGACTATTACGACGTCCTGCAGAACGGGTCACGGGTCAAGATCGGCATTGGGGACGTGACCGGTCATGGTCTCGAGAGCGGCGTGCTGATGCTGATGGTCCAATCTGTCGCACGCGCGCTGCAGGAGACCAGCGAAAGGGATCCGCACCAGTTCCTGGATCGGCTAAACAGGGCAATCTACAAGAATATCGAGCGGACGAACACCAATAAGCATCTCTCTCTGGCCTTTCTTGACTTTGAGGATGAGCAAGTAACGCTGTCGGGCCAACACGAGGACGTTCTCATCCTGCGTGCGGACGGGGAAGTAGAACGCATCGATACGCTTGATCTGGGTATGCCGATTGGACTGGAGAATGACATCTCGAAGTTCATTGCTACGCGCGACATCGTGTTCGGGAGCGGCGACGTGATCGTGCTGCACACCGACGGTGTGACCGAGGCGGAAGACCAAGACAGAAAGCTGTTTGGGTTCGAGCGCCTCTGCCAGAGCGCACGAAAACGTCAAGGCAGGAGCGCCGAGGACATCAAAACCGGGATCATCGAGGATCTCATGGCCCATATCGGGATCCAAAAGATCCACGACGACATTACCCTCGTAATCATAAGGCACACATAGCCATGACGACACTGTTCGGGACCCCTGACGTTGCAATCGGGATGAAGGAGAGCGTCAGCCGCGTGCGGCTGTTCGACGGTCCTCTCGACTTGAGTTGGCGTCATTGTGCCACGACCTCGGACTTCATCGCCGATCTTTTCGCGTTGCGGTTCCAGTCGTCCCGCAATGACTACGTGGAAGTGCGGCACAGCATTGGATATCTGGTCAACGAACTCATTGAAAATGCCGTCAAGTTTCGCGCGCCGGGTGAGATCTTGATCGAGGCGTCGATGGACTCGGAATGCTTCAAGCTCAAAGTGTCAAATGACGTCGATGGTGAAGATGCGTCCGAGTTCCAAAGTCTCCTGGCGGACATCACGGTTGGCGACCCCATGGACCTACTGATACAGCGAATTGAAGCCAATGCCGCGAACCCTGACGTAGGAGGCTCCGGACTTGGATTGCTGACCTTGATGAGCGACTACGGCGCGCGCCTGGCTTGGATATTCAGCGCCGCCGACGAAAGCGATCGGATTTGCGTGGAGACATATGCCTCCATTCCAATCTCGCAAATTCACAACTAAATGAAACGAAGCTAGGCTATGGAAATCAAGACAGACGACTATCGCGTATGGACTGAAGGAAGCGAAATTTTCTTCGACGGTGCAATGCGCCTTGCCAGTTCCGATGCCGGTGCGCCTATCACGGCATTGGCGACCAGTGTGCTTGCCTCGAATCCGGCTTCCATTACGCTCAATCTGAAAGACCTTCACTTTCTCAACTCTTCCGGCATCAACCTGCTGGCGAAATTTACCATCGAGGTGCGCAAGCATCCCGATGTTCGACTCGTCGTGCGTGGAACGCCCGACATACCCTGGCAATCGAAATCATTGCCGAATCTGAAGAAGCTCCATCCTGCTGTGGTGCTTTTGATGGACTAATCAGGTCGCTCGATTGGCCAAAAGACTGCGTGGTGCAAGATCGCCGCAACGAGCGAGATATGTACGCCAGGACAAGTATGTGGATGCGAAGCTAACGACAATCCGGCCTGGTGCGCAGATGCTCCCAATGGCTCGGCGGGGACTCGGCACAGGCGGCAGGCATCCAAGTTGGGGGGATGTCGGGCTGCCTGTGCCGATCAGCCGCCGCTGCGCGATCAAAGGTGGCGTCATTGAGTAAGAGTGCCAAGGTGACAGGCGGCCGGCTGGAGTTTATTCCGCCGCAGATCCCGACTCGCGTCAAGGAGCCGCCCGAAGATGAGGGATGGCTTCACGAGGTCAACCTTGACGGCTACCGAACGCAGATCATCATCGATAACGGCGGCGTGCGTCTCTACAGCAAGAATGGCCGTGACTGGACCACGAAATACTGGCCCATCGCGCTGGCTGTCGAGTTGCCATGCCGGGCTGCCATTATCGACGGCCAGGTCATTGTGCCAGGCGAGCAGGGCGCTCCCGATTGCCCTGCGCTGGAAGCCGCGATCTGGAACAAACCGAGCCGGTTGGTGTTCGTCGCGTTCGACATCCTCCATCTCGACGGTCGCAATCTAGGCTGCTTGCCCCTGCTGCAGCGCAAGCAGACGCTATGGCAACTGGTTGAGCACGGCCTTGGCAAGATCCAGTACAACGAGCATTTCGAGGGCAGTGCGCTAGCGATCTTCCGCGCCATCGAAGGGGTGCGCCTCGAAAGCATTATCTCGAAGCGCGCCGACAGCCGCTACAGGAGCGGACCGTCGAATACATGGCTGAAAGCCAAATATTTCGAGGAACCCGATTTCTGAGCATCGACGACCGCTTCCGGCGCAACCACGACCTCGGCACCAGCAATGTCTGCTTTTGGCGGCGGTCAAGTCGGCCGGAACGACCGACAATGGGCGCACAGCGGTCATCTGTTTTGTGACAGCGTAGCCTCGGGTCCAAACCTTGAGGTGACATCCATGAGCGCCGGCAGGCCTGCGTCACGCCCAACTTCAGCACCCATTGGTCACACGATGGCGCCGAGGCTCGTTGTTTAACACCGGCACGGATAGTTGGTGTTAACAGTGCTTGATTGCGCTCACTGAACTTCCCGCGTAGGAGCGAGACAGTCAACAAGGAGACCGAAATCATGGACGACGCACGCGAGCAGTCGGGCACCGATCTGTTGGGGCTAACCGCAGACATTGTCGCCGCCTATGTTCAGAACAACGCGACGCCGGTGGCGGGTCTTCCAGAACTGATCGCCAGCGTCAATTCTGCTCTCTCAGGGTTAGTATAGCCGGTCGCCCCACCGCCACCAGTGCTGACTCCAGCGGTAAATCCGAAGAAGTCGGTGTTTCCCGACTACATCGTGAGCCTGGAGGACGGGCGCAAGTTCAAATCTATGAAACGCCACCTAGGTTTGCTGGGTATGACACCGGACCAGTACAGAGCTAAGTGGAGTCTTGCGAATGATTATCCTATGGTGGCGCCGAGCTATGCGGCCCAACGATCAGCACTCGCAAAATCCATTGGCCTTGGCCGCAAGGCAGCTGCGAAAACGCCGCCGAGGAAAGCGCCAGCAAGGCGAAAAGCTTAGGCTTAGGCATTCCTCGGTATCTGTAACTTCTAGACTTCCGCTCCTGACGGACGCATTCTCCTCCCGGGAGAGGGCGATGGGCAAAGTAATTCATCCCAAATGGGCAGGGCGGCGAAGGCCATGCGGCGCGCGCATCGCGCCAGTCGCCTCGTGGTGGTTCTTGCACTACTTGGGTTTACGTCCGTCGCCTACGTTGCGAGCGGCGATCAGCGCCAGCTCCCGCGGGTCCATTCGTCCGGCACTTCACCGAGCTACGTCGCGGCGCGGAATATGGCCTGCGACATCAAGGGGAACATTAACGAGCGCGGCGAGCGCATCGATCACATGCCCGGCCAAGCATATTATTCGGCGACGCGCGTGAATCCGGCCCGAGGCGAGCGCTGGTTCTGCTCGCAGTGGCAAGCATGGTGGGCCGGTTGGCGGAAGGCCAAGGTGTGATGGTGACGACCGCCTTGGACCTGTTCATTGCCCGTGAGCGCGGCAATTAGCCCTCATGGCTCTCCATTGGTTCAACCCTCCGGTCTACGTTAGGACTGACCGTCCTGGCATCCGCTTCGGGGTCAGCCACGTCGAGGGTGCCGCCGAGCAACTCCTGAAGTGGACCAAGCGCGGCCCTAAGTGGAAGCAGGCGGTTGAGACCTGCATGGCCGCTATGGAAGGCAACGTGCCCACTCAGGAGGCCCGCAGAGCATTCGAGGCGGCGGCCAAGGAGGAGAGCATGTTCCTCCCACCTGCATAGGACTCCCGGCCAGTCTTCACTCCGTTGAGAACCGGCCAGACCCGATCGCGCCGAAAGGATCGGAGAGCGTGCCTTCGCCTGAAACGAGTGACGAGTGGTTACAACAAGAATGAGCGCAATGGCGTTTCACTGCGAGCCGATCCGGACGCGCCGTCACGCCAATTCCATCGCGTTGGCGGTCCGCGGAGAGACGGACAATTCTGCCGCTAAAACTTGCAGGCTGTGTTCGGACGAGCCAACTCCGCTCGGAATGGTTTTGCCACCGGAGCGAAGATGGCTGTCACGTCCTTAGCAGGCGCTCCGGACTCGTTTTCGCCCGATGTGCCCACGGCCGGTATCAACATACCCATGGCCTTTCGAGACCACCTTTGGCGTGCACGTCGGATCGTCGCCCTCGTATAACGTCACTTCGCCTTCAGTGACTGTGATGAAGACCGGGCCCGGATGCGAATGCCATCCCGTCGAGCTTCCAGGCGCGTAGTCATGCGTCCGCACGGCAATGTCAAGCGGTCTCTTCGCCCGGGGCCGCAAGATCGGTCTGCAGGGCAAATGCATCATGCGTAGCCGTCCAATAACGGTCATCAACGTCTGTCTTCATCGGCCGATCTCCTGGTCGTCGGCGCTTACCGCCTTTCGGCGCCTACGATCTGTGCCGGAGCGCCGAACAGCATGCAGAGTCGTTACGCACCATCCCGAAGATCCGCCGCCCGGACAAAGACCCGGTCTATGACCGCGACGGACCGTTGCTCAGCGCCTGGCAGGAAGTCTAGACGGCATGCGTCTTCGCCGACGGAGGACTGACGGTTGACGATCATGCATGGTGCGGAAGACATTGGGGTCCGAATCCAGCATGGAGGTCGCTCAGGCCTCGTTCGCAGCGGATGTCGGGCGCGTTTCAGTTCAAGCGAAAGCCCATTCCGCATCGGTCGGCGCCATCAGCCCTTGCCGCAGCCGGTTCCGCAGTTCCTGCCACGATGGGTCCACTACGAAACTGCTCATGCTTCCGCACGCCCTGGCAAAAGGAATATCGCCGAAGCGATCGATGGGGCCGCTTGTCCCGCCCTTCCCGCCCTCCAGAAACAGCTGGAGAGGATCATCGTCACACTCAATGACCCGATGTCCCCAGGCTCCGGGCACGTCGTCGGCTGCAAGAGCCTGGCGAAGATCCTCGTCCACACGCGCTGTCTCCAGAGCCTGGCAGACGACATAGCGCATCAGGGGATAGTAGAGCGGCTGATAACTGCCTCCCAGCGCGCGCACGCCAGGCAGGATCGACAAGACCAGGAACATCAGGAGCAGGTTGGGAATTAGGCTGCGGTTTGCCAGCCGCTCGATTATGTCGCTCGCCGTGAAGCGGGCAACCTTCGTGCCGGTCGCCGTGTGCACAAGGTCTCCAGCGATCAAGCGCAGCGGAAGGCGTTTGCCATTTTCGTAGAACCAGAAGAAATCGGTGCCGCGTGTGAGCCAGCCACTCCAGGGGCCCGCAGCCAGCCTGTCGAGCCCGGCAACGATATTGGACGCGAGCTTCTGGTCCTCAATCACGCGCGTCCGCAGCCACGAGTCATCGTCGCACAGATGGTCCGCCACCAAGTCTGCTATATCCTCGTCATCGAGCTGCAGGAACGCGACGTTGCCTGTGAACAGTTTGGGCCAAAGCACAAGATTGGCTGCCTTGATGGCATGCGACGGACGCTCGAACGGCGTCTGCGGCAGAAGGCTGCGGAGCTGGGTGAGGGCGTCTCCCTCAGCGTTCGGCTCCGCCGGTACCAGCTCAAACCGATAGGATCCCGGCCCGGTCAGAAGGCTGTATCCGATCATCCGGCTTCGGCTGAGGCCAAAGACGTTGATCGGCTTCCCGTCGAACGTGAACCAGCCTGGCCCCTTGCGCGGCTTTTCAACAAGGCTCACCGTCGAAACGGCATAGGAGACGTAGGTCGAGCAGCCATGCGTCGACAGGCCAAGCAGGCTCAGGATATGCGTATAATACGCCTCGGGCTCCAACAGAAGAAACAGGTGCGGGCCAGTCTGCAACACGCGGCGCTCTTCGAATTCCGAGCAGATTTGTGAAACGGCCTTGACGGGCAATCCGTTTCGCTTTCCCGCGTTCCTGATTGTATCGAGCAACTTCGTAAGGGCGCGACGGCGAATTTCCGGCTCGGCTTTCTGAAGCGGTGCCTCGAACAAGCGGCTCGCATAGTCGCGGACGGGGCGGGAATAATAGGGCCGCATCCAAGGATAGAGCGTCGCCAGCGACCCGAGGACCGCCTGTTTCGCGTCTGCGTCTGCTGTCAGCTCGTCCACCTCACGCTTCACCCTGTCGCTGTGCGATACCGAGGCTCAATGCAGGAATGCTGATGAGGAGCGCCATGCCGAAGCTGAAGAAGACCGTCGACGGAAATACACTGTCGCCAACAACGGTCGTGGTGCTGAAAATGAGCAACCCGAGGGCCACGGCGAGACTGTGCATGAGGCCCTTGGCCCTGCCCAACACACTATCGCCGACGCGCGACTGCAGGGTGACCTCAATGCTCACCCGGCCCAGATTGTAGAGACATCCGAGCGTGGCAAAGACAATCAGTGTCCATGGCGCGCGCAAAGCGATCAACGACATCAGCGCGAGCGCAGTTGAGCCGAGAAGCATGAGGTGAAGTATAGGAGCACTTATGGTTCGTGTCAGCCTGACGAAAGCAACCGCTCCGATCAGCGAACCTGCCGACCAAGCTGCCTCAAGGCGGCCGAAATCCACGGCCGTGCCTTTCTGTTCGTCGAAGATGAAGCTTGAACCCATGACCGTGACCAGCACGGCGCCTCCATAGAGAAGTGCATATGCGGCAAAGAGACGAAATAGGCGCCGATCATCGGTGGGCGCCAAGCCATTGGGCCTGCTGACGCCTCGCGAGATCGAGCCCAGCCGCATCGAGGAGAGTGAACCCGCTGAAACCAGGAAGAACAGCGCCAGCGCCGCGAATGCAGGGGCAGGGGAGCCCCCACTCAGCAAAGGCCCGGCAAGCAATGCTGCCCCGAGACTGCCCAACTGTATGACGAAGAACACGCTCGAATTTGCGCTCGCAAGATCGGCGCCGCTCGTCACAAGCGGGATCATTGCCTGCGAGGCGGTAAGGGCGACGCGATCGCAAACCGAGAACAGGACCGCTGACAGGCACAGCGTTGGCAATACGTCCAGATAGAGCAGCGAGAACGCCGTCGCGAGCATGACGGCAAAGCGACCGACGTCCGCCATGATGTTCAGGCGTCGTCGATCAAATCGGTCCGCCGTTACGCCGGCCAGAGGGCTCGCGATGAATTCGACAACACTGACGATGACAAGCAAAGTCGCGACGCCGGCGCTTCCGTGGCCCGCTTCGACAAGAGCCCAGGCGCAGGCAATGTAGTAGCCGTTTCGCCCGACGGCCGCAGCAAAGGTGCTGGCCAGAAACCCAAGGAGAACGCGTGGTCGAGCGCCCGGTCTCTTGTCACAATAGATGCGGGTTGTGTTTGACACGGGCGGCACATCCAACGGCCGCTCTTGATACCTGTTTTCAGGAACCCCGCTTAACAATCATGTGTGGATTTTCAGATACTTGCTGAAATAGCCAAACGTACTGATTCAAATCCTGCACCGGCGGCGGAACTCGGTCGGACAGACGCCGAAGGCCCGCTTGAAAGCGATCGTGAAATGGCTAGAGCTGCCGAAACCGCATTCCAACGCGATCTCCGTCGCCGACCTGTTGGTCGATCGCAGCATATCGGCTGACCGGTCCAGACGACGCTTCGCGATGAATGCGTGCGGCGTCATGCCCGTCGACTGCTTGAAGGCCCTGCCGAAATGGAAACGGCTCACGCCGACTTCTTTTGCCAGGTCGGCCAAAGTGGGCGTTTCGTCCGGTGACGATTCGATCATCGCGACCGCGCGTTTGAGATCGAAGGACGACAAGCCGCCTTTCGCGGGCTCAGGATGGCTGCCGTTCAGCCTGACCATTTGAACAAGCAATTGCATGACCTGGCTCTCGACCATTGTCACGCTGATCGGATCCGGCTGCTTGAGCTCGATGACGATCCGCTGCAAGGCCATCTCGATGGTGGCGTCGCGAAATCCGATCGAAGCCGGCAGGTCGGCCGAGCGATGGCCCACCATGCCCCCAAACGTCTCGTCAGCGAACGCCTTCTCTATGGATACCAGCAAATAGGCGGCCGTCGGGTCGCCCTCATCCCACCCAGTCCAATCACTGCCTGCCGGCATGTGGATTACCGAGCCAGCGCGTCGCGGAGAAAACGAGATGCGACGCCCATCGACGAAGTCTTCTCCGCGGCTCGCGACTCCCCTCAGATTCATCAGGAACATATGGCCGGGAAAAGAGACGGCCGTTTCCTGGCGCGCCAGACCCGTCCTTTTGATCAAGTCTGCTCGCACGTTTCCCCAACTCTCATGTTGGTGCGCGAAAGTCTGATGCTGTGAGCGGCGTAACTTTTTGAGGTCGAGGCAAAGAGTATCCACGCAGACAGCAACCTTCGCAACCGCGGCCCGACCCCTCCCTTGTTGTGCATAACCATGGGTTGCTGGACAACTCACAACTAACTCAGGATTGGTAGAAGATGTCACTTTAGTAAAAAAACGGCAATCGAATGAAAGCCGCTCGTATTGTTTCAACCTACCAGTGCCTCGGCGAAGACTCGAACCAGCTTGAAACATTAGGCCACTCTTAAATTAGTGGCGTTTCCACATCGAGCTCTTTGCATCTCACCAAAGCAATGGTGTGGGAGGCATATTCCGATGCGTGGTCTCAACGATTTCCTGGCCGAGTGCGATCAGGGCCCGCGGATCAACGAACTCGCCGGTTTTTTCGCGGCCACTGCCGCGGGTAAGAGCGGCATGCCGGTCCGCAGGCCTCTGGCCGATGTTCGGCTTCTGCCCGATGATGAACTGCTGCGCGATCTCGTTCACCTCCACGCCAATCGGCAAGGCTTTTTCGACCAGCACTATCACGGCAGCATTCCCTACAGATTGGAGGAGGAGTGCAGGATGGCCTACGCAGTGCTGAAGTACGCCGGGTCCCGTGGCGCACCGCTATCGCTATACAGCCTTGGAACGGCGGAAGGCACGATGGCCAGGACGCTATCCGAATTTTCCGGTGGGCAGATTGTCTCGCTGTCGTGCAGTCCGAATCCCGAGAACTACAAATCCTTCATGGCGTATGGCGAACCGGCCAACGCCGAATTCTTCATCGGCCCGTTTCACTGGTTGACAAAGGACGCACTCGGATCCGACCGGCGGCTGGCAAAGTTCACGCAAGGCTTCGATATCATCCTGGAGGACACGACCTTCCAGATGTATTCGCCCAACAGGTTGAAGCAGATCGAGTTCGTAGCCCAGCACCTCAAGGAGGGAGGCATCTTCGTGTTCGTCGAAAAGTTTCGGGCCGCCGATGAAGGCGACTACCAACGTCGCGAGCACCAGAAGAACTATGGTTTCAAGGCGCGGTACTTCCCGCAGGACGAAATCGACAGAAAGAAGACGGCTGTGCTGGGGACCATGTTCAACAATGAGGTCACGTTGAAGGAGATGGCCCGCGCTGTAAGAGCGCAGTTCAAGCACTGCGTCATGACGTGGAACAGCGGCAATTTCTGCAGTCTCGCGGCGAGCAACAGCAAGGAAAATCTCGATCTGTATGTGTCACAGATGCCAGTTTCAGCCATCCCGCACGAGTATGTCTACGAGGCCGGCATGCACCCGGCCTCAACGATCATGACGAAAGATGTCCCGGTCTGACGTAGCAATGCGATATCAATGGCCGCAAGGCTTCAATGCAATTGCGGTTGCTTATCTCTTCGCCCTACTCCAGCGCTGCAGCGCTGGCAGGCGCGGCTATCGCCAGAGCGCGATCCTTTCCAGTCAAGAGGTCCGATCGCATCACGGTGAGGCACGCATCATCCGCGACAATATCCACGAAGCTCAAGTGCCATGACGCCGAACGGGAACGCCATCCAACTACTGACCTACGCTTTTGCAGCCATGGATCACGGCAGCCTGCGTCAAGCGGCGAGAGCCCTGAGGGTCCAGGAATCCTCGGTCAGTCGCAACGTCGTCAAACTCGAACAGCTTCTGGAAATGCAGCTGTTCGAGCGCAACGTGCGCGGCGTTCGCCTGACCGATACAGGCCGGGCCTGGATCGATATTGTGCGCGCTCACTACGATGGTTTGCTGGAGGCTTTCGCCGAGCGGGTCCGCGATAACAACGATGCCAAGATGCTCCGGATTGGATTGTGCTGCGTGACTGGAGGTGAGTTCCTCAAGCGCCTCATTAATCATTTCGGCAAGAAATACCCGGACGTCAGCCTGACCATTGAAGATGTCCCATCCGGGCAGTGCCTGGCAGCCATACGCCGCAGGCACTTCGATATCGTGTTCACGCACGACATTGGCGCCGCCAGATTCTGCAGCAGCGAAGTGTTTTGGCAGGAACGTCTCTTCGTGCTCCTGCCGTCCTGTCATTCCCTCGTCGAGAAGGCCGTTCTCGCATGGTCCGACCTTGCGGATATGTGTCTGCTCGTCCCGGTCGGACTAGAAGGCACCCCTTTGGATCTGTGTCTGCTCGAACGCATTGCGGCCGATGGCGGCCCGGCCGTTCAAACGTGTCGCGCCAACCAGGCGACCGTCATCTTCCAGGTGCAGCTGGGGCTGGGCGTCACTTTGGCCGAAGCGAGCTATGCCAGGACTGTTGCCATCGGTTCTGCCCTGTGGAAGCCGCTTGGCGGAAAAAACAGCGTCAGCTCGGTCAAGGGCGTGTGGCTCGAATCGAATCCGAAGCGGGCTGTCCTGCGCCTGGTCGGGCTCGCCAGGAATATGGTGGCAGCAAGTCAAAGGCCGGGACGCGCGCAGCATACAGCGTTTGTTGCGCCGGGTGCTGTGCCGCGCGGAGCGGCTTGGTCGCATAGAGCGAAGTGACGTGTCGCGCCCTTCGAGCGAAACGGCGGTCGCGACGGATTGGCGATTGGCAGCCGATATCGAAGAGGCGTCAGAGCGCCAACGCTCTCTCAAGATCATCATGCCCGAAGGCGCTCGCCATCCGGTTGATCTCGGCCGATCGGGCGCCCACGGCTCGGGCCACATCGTGCCAGGTCGGAGTCACGGTGGCGACCTCCTTGATGATCGTTCGTGCCTGTGGGAGCGTCAGCGCGAAGAAGCCGGCGGCGGCCTCCAGCAGATCAAGTGAACATGTTGTCAGAACCCGCGGCTTGAGGTCGGTCGGAACCGGATTGAGGTCGCAGGCAGGCGAGAGCGATCATCCCACCTTTCCCAGCCAAAGAGAGCGTGGTTGCGCAGGTGGTCATCCACGTTGGAAATCAGCACGTTGAAGACGAGGGCATGCGCGTCGGGCGTGAGCGCATCAACCATCTTCGGAAAGCTGCCGAGCTCGCAGTCCTTGGCACCCATCATCGCCATGGCCGACAGGAACGGGATGCGGAAAGGGCGCGGTTCGTGACAGCGCCCTCTGTCGATTGGTTCAATGTGCCCTACCAGCCTTGCCGAGCATACCACTCGTCAACGTCTCGGCGTACGCGATCCTTCGCAATGCCGTAGCGCTCCTGGATTTTGCCTTCGAGTTGATCGCGCTTGCCGGCGATGCGATCGAGATCATCATCGGTGAGCTTGCCCCACTGTTCCTTGACCTTACCTTTGACCTGCTTCCAGTTTCCTTCGACGCGGTTCCAATCCATGGTCACGACCTCCTTCGTTTCATCCGTGGAAAAACGGTCGTATGGCGGTGAGGTTCCGCCACACCACCAAGAAGCTGCCAAGCCGGCTGGCGTCCGTTGGGGCCGGCTGGGACTTAAGTCCGTCGTAAAAACGCAATGGTCTTACCCCCAACTTTGCATGGAACATGCCTGCTCCCACGGTTGTTGTTCTCCGGAAAAATGCGGAGAAATCAGACGGATAGGAGTTTTCGTCAAGCGCGCTAGTTGCTCGAAATTCGCTGACTCTCCCATGAGGCGTGAAAGCCTTTGTCTTACAGATGCACGTTTGATGCGAAGCTGAGTTAGCGCCAGAGACACGGTTCGTAGAGGCAGCCTTGCAATGGCAGGATTGAAATGAACCACTTCCTTTTCCTCGTGGCCGACTTTCTTTCCCGGCCGCCGGGTTTCTATGTCCTCCTCATAGCCATGGTGCTTTGCACTGCACTTGTACCTTTCGGCCTGACGAACGTGGTTACCTATGCCCTTTCGGTTGCGGCCATAGTGATCACTGGGGTTGTCCTCATACAAGGCTATCGCGACACCGCTGCGATACACGCCAAACTTGATGAGATCATAGTTGCACTTGAGGAAACCAGAAACGATGTTGTTGGGTTGGAGCATGCCGACCCGCAGGAGATCAGGGAAAAACTTGTGGAGCTCGAAGAGGAAGCGTCCCAAACGCCACCATAGATGGAATTGATCGCCAGCGACGTTGGCCGGCCATGATCGCGCGGACATGCCGCGCGGCATCCAGTCAACACCGGCTGTCGAAGCGTCCAGGGCGAACACGCCGGGAGGCGCCACAGCTGCCGTCGACGCAATGGGTCAAGCCTGTCTGATGCGTGAAGCACTCGAGACAGATGCGCGCCATGCCTCGCTGCAGTGGCAACACGGCCGCTTGCGAAGCGCTTTCCATAAAGCGGTCATCGAAGAGAATATCCGTGAAGCTAAATGGCAAGAATTTGCTCGCTAATGAGTCGTGAATTCACCGGCGTGGCGACGGTCGGTCTCGACTTGCTGGATTGGATTGTGAGGAAGTAAGGCGGCAACCGAAGGAAACACGGTCGCCGGAAGGGCCATTGCGGAGTCAGAGCAGGCTTGCCTGCCAGCGTTCCGAACGCTGCGCTCGTTTCAAGGGCAGCACATTACGATCGCGACAAATATGGATACCCTCGTGGAACATTAGCAGTCTCTAAAAGTTGTTGCCTGACGGTAGAGTGATGCCCTCCATCATCCGTGCCGAAGATCGGGGCAATAACCTTGATCGGCCCGCGCTCTCCGCCAGAGGCGCGGGCTTTTAGCGACCCATGGGGAAGACATGACAGATAGGCCGGTAACCGCCTACAGCGGGATCCTTTTCGACGAGTCTCGCTTGCGCACGGCTATTGATCGCGACTGGCGGCTGGTGGGCGGGTGGATCATCTTTCGATGAGCACGACAAATGGTTGGCCGAAAACATGCCGGACAACCAGGGAAAACCCAGTCTACATCAGCGACCTTGCCGACCAAGCCATGCAGGCCGCGCAGAAGGAAGGCATCGAAGCCGACGAGATTTCAGAAGAAGTCGGAAGCGTCTTTGAAGTGATATTCGATGCCATATAGCACCGGGACGCAAGCAGGGCGCAATGAAGGACGCTTTACATCCGCCGGTCGTACCCAACCTGTCGCCAACTTTCAGACACGTCCGAGCGCCGGGAGAACGTGTTGGCCAGTAAGCCCAAGGTAGCCTAAGTGGGCGCGGCGCTCTGAAACATCACCAGGAAGACGTTGGTGACCGCACCCTGTCGATCCGCGCGCGGCCCGTGGTCCAATTAAAGGCCGCAAGGTTCAACTTGTGCGAATTGCGTTCGCCCTGCCGCGATCAATCTTCGTCAGCCGCGATCTGGCCTCGGTCACGCGCCGTTGCGCGGCCCGTATCCTGCTGCAGAGCGCGATATTGATGCCGACGCCGCAGTCGCCATCCAGCATCTCGTTCGCCCTTTCGAGGGCAAGCTCCTCTCGGCTAAGCCGCTGTCGGGCACGCGCCAGTTCCATATCCAAAAGTTCCATTGTTCGGCGTCCATTGCGGTCCCTTGGATTGGTAAACCGCTTGTGATCGGCTTTGGTTCCCTCCTGTTCGTGAGGGTCCTGACGGCCCTGGCCCCACATCCAATCGTCGGCGCTGTCGAGCAGCCATTAACCGAAGTGGAACCCTTGGCGGCACCTGATCGTGCGCCCCTGATATCAGCCGAAGCGCGGTTGGGCGTTCAGCGCAGTCTGCCGTTCTAAAGGCTCGGCGACGCCAGCAATGCACTGCCAATGACAAAACGAAAGCGAGCGCGGTATCTACCGCGCGCGACGTCGCTTCCTACGCTCTTTACTGCGGGCATTTCGACGAGCAAGTCTAAGTTCAGCAAGGGTTGGTCTCCACCACCCTCTAAAGCGTTCGGTCGGCCCGGCGGCTGACCGAGCAGGCCATGTGCTCACGAGTTCGGCCAGGGTTGCCGAACGCCACTTGCCCCAAACGAAGTCGCCGCTCTCGGGTATGGCATGGGGATAGAAGGTGGCCGCGTCTGATAGCTCAACGAGTTCACCGGAAATTTCGCTGAAGACGACTATCCCGTACTGCACGGTTGCGACAGCATGGCCCAAGGTAGGTAGATCCTGAACTGGCAACGGATAGCGATGGCGCCGGCGTTCACCAGCCCGCTGTTGTGCGGCTCTATGGGCTTCCGTGTTTCTGGTGTCCGCAAGTCGCCGTTTCCTTTCGTCCGGTTCAGCGTGCTGCGCAGCCTGTTCGATGTTTGGCCATCGACGCCGGAGCGCTTCGTAGGAGCGGAATGGAACTCTCCAGGCCCGCAACTCATCGTCCCAGCTTGCCCACGGCACAGCACGCAGTTCTTCAAGCACCGTCCTGGAATACGGCGTGCGAATGCGCAGGTCGTCCGCGATTTCCAGATACTGGCTCGATATTGGGTCGAAGGCGAAGGCATCTCGTCCCTTGCTATCGTCATGGGGCGTCCGCAACGCCGCCTCTTGCTCCAGCCAGCGGTCGATCCTTCGGGCCGCGGTCTTGCCGGGCACGAACCAACTCTTGCGCTCGTCGCTCCATCTGGCACGCGGAAATGCTTGCTGAAACCGCTCCACCGCCATTCGATCGTACGAAAAGCCAGCTTCGGCACCAATTGCATCTTGATTGTGCGATGCAGGACGAGCGTTGGGGTCCGTCATTCTAAATCAACCGAGTTCGCTGCATGGAACGCGGCGCCAGGCCAAAGGTTCATCAGCCTGGCAAGTCCGCAGGGACATGGCGACTGAATGATGCCAAGGCTCAAGACGTGTGTGAAACTTTCCCCACGCTCGGCAGTTAAACAGGGTCCGAGAGGATTAACGATGTCGAAATCAGATGAGGGTGCGGCTAAAGCCGTGCGGCCGAAAAAGGCTCGTTCGCGCCCCATAAAAGGGGAGGACGCAGAGGTGAGGCATGTCATCGAGACACATGGTCTGTCATCAGCGCAGGCGCGGGAGTTGGTGCGTCGCTACGGAAATGACTGGCGGAAGATTGACGAGGTCGCCAAGTCCTACAAAGACCACTGAGCTAAGTCTTTCCTACTCACCAAGAGTTTATTGAGAACTCGGATGATCCGCATCGCAACCTTCAACTTGAATGGCGTGAACGGTCGCCTGCCCGTGCTCATCAAGTGGCTGGGTCAGACCGACTATGACATCGTGTGCCTTCAAGAATTGAAGACCTCAGACGAGAAATTTCCCGCCGAAGCCATCAGGAACGCCGGTTACGGCGCAATCTGGCATGGGCAAAAGTCCTACAATGGTGTGGCCATACTCGCCAGGGGGAGGGAGCCGCTGGAACGTCGACGCGGCCTCCCGGGCGATCCCGACGACACCCACAGTCGGTATATCGAGGCCGAGGTGGATGGGATTGTGATCGGCTGCCTCTATCTGCCCAACGGCAATCCAGCGCCCGGCCCGAAATTCGATTATAAGCTGCGTTGGTTCGACCGTCTGATCAGCTACGGCCAGCTACTGCTCAGGGAAGGTGTCACGAGCGTTCTTTGCGGCGACTACAATGTCGTGCCAACGTCGATCGATGCCGTGGTACCAAGACGTTGGCTGGGCGACGCAGTCTATTTTCCGGAGAGCCGGCAAGCCTACGCCGAAATGCTTGGTAACGGCTGGATCGATGCCATTCGCCGTATCCATCCGCAGAAAGGCATCTACACCTATTGGAACTTCTCCTACTGGGGCGGTTATGATCGCAGTTCCGGCCTCCGGATGGACCATCTCCTCGTCAGCCCATCACTTTCGACCAAGCTACGGGATGCCGGCGTCGACGCCGACCTGCGAGGTTGGGAAAAGCCGAGTGATCATGCACCAGCCTGGATAGAGTTCGACCTCTCCGGTCGGTCGTTGACCTGACCCGTTGTTCAGCGGGATTCGCCAGGCGTCTTCGCCGAAGCGCGAATTCCCTGAGCGAAACCTTGTCTCATAACCTTGGTGCTCATGCTGCTTTTCTGGCGGCTGCCCTGAACGGACGGTCGACGGTGAAGGCATCTGGACGGATGGCTGCCTCAACCTGGCCCCAGGTCACCGGATGAGCGATCGGGAAACCGGGTCGCGCCCGTGGCGAGAAGGCGCCGACCGCAGTGTTGCCGCGCCCATTGCGAAGGTAGTCAATGAAGATACGGCCCCTTCGCGCTGCCGGCGCGGCGGACAGCAGATAACGATCAGGATGCGCTTCAGCGAGCCGCTTGGCGAAGGACCGGGCCAGGAACCGAGCATCGTCGTGTGTGATCTTCGTCTCCAGTGGGGCCATCAGGTGAATGCCCTTGCCGCCCGTCAGCTTTGGCCAGCTCTCCAGCCCTCCCGCTTCCAGTATGCCGCGAAGCGCCAGCGCGGTCTCGATCACTTCATCCCATTCGACACCCTCGCCGGGATCCAGGTCCAGAACGATGCGATCGGCATGTTCGATATCGTCAACAGTGGCGTTCCATGGGTGCAGTTCTATAACATCCATTTCCACCAGCCCCAGCAAGCCGGCAAAGTCGTCCACCCACACGCGCACACCTTGGCCCCCCTCGCGCTTTTGAACGCACAACTGATGCACGGCTGCTGGGACCTGCGGCAGCGCACCCTTGTGGTAAAAAGTTGCGCCATGAGCATGGCGGACCAGCTTCAGCGGTCGACGCCCGAGATGGGCGAGTGCGTGAGCACCAACCCTCTTCCAATAGCGCGCAAGCTCTTCCTTGGGGGGCGAGACCGCATCGGGCAGAAGTTGCAGGATGTTCTCGCTGGGAACACCATGTTCTCGGGCTGGCCCGCGCCGCTTTGATGGGGCTGGAGGCATGGCCGGGATCGCCACGAGGTCTTCGCGCAGCCCCTTGAACACTGCCTCGCGCAGCAAGCCGCGATCAGTGACGCCGCTGAATTCAACTTCAGCCAGAATGTCGGGTCTGACCCACGTCGCCTTGGGCTTCACGATAGGCTCTGACAGCGGCGACTTGCGGATGATCAGTGGATCAAGCCGCTCGCGAATATGTTTCGCAGCGCCGAGCGTGTAACCGCCACGGGCCTTGCCGGCATAGAGCAGTCGGCCGCCCTCGCGACGGCCTATGTAAAGCGATGCGATACGGCGCGGGTGAGCGCCTAGCTTTTCGACGAAAGCGACAATGGGGAAGGTGTCGCTCTTGGTGCACTTCACTTTGAGCCAGCTGGTCTGGACGCCTGAGCGGTACGCAGCATCGGTGCGCTTGGAGACAATCCCCTCCAGCCCCATCCGGCAAGCATGTTCAAACATGTCCGCGCCGCTCACCTCCAGATGCTCGGCGTAGGTCAGTGTCGGGGCAGCGTTCTCCAGCAGCTTCTCCAGGGCCGCCTTGCGCTTGACCAGTGGCTGCTGTCGAAGATCGCGCCCATTGAGGTGCAGCAAATCAAACGCGTAGAAGATGAGCCTCGGCGAGTTGGGATTGCCCAGCTCCCGTTCCAGGGCCTGGTAATCCGGCAGGCCAGTGTCGCCGAAAACGACAGCCTCGCCGTCGATGATCGCCGCCTTCACCGGCAATTCCGCCGCTGCTTGAACAATTCGTCTGTATCGATGCGACCAGTCGTAGCCGCGCCGCGTGAAGGCTCGCGCTGTGCGGTTCTCAATGACCAGCTCGGTGCGGTAGCCGTCATACTTGATTTCGTGAAGCCATTGGCTGCCTTCGGGCGCGTTCGCGGCAAGCGTCGGCGATTGAAACTCGACGAAAGAGAGTCCGTCCGCGGTCCTATCCATGTACCCTCCGAACGGCGATTCAAGGCGCGGAGCAGCAATAGGTTCCAGGTATTTTAGCAAAATTGCATGTTGGCGGTTTGTGTAGCCGTCGAATATCAGGTACCCCGCGCTTTGCCAGCTGGCGGCCTTAAGCCGGCGGGCGCAAACCACGAAACCTTTCGAGCACCGTATGCTGCTGGCCACCTCGTGGCGCGCAATTCGATTGCGGTCCGGTCAACCGTGAGGCTGGCTGTTCGTCGCTCCCGGAAGCAAAGCGTTTTTCTGACATCGCGGCTTGGACAACGGCCATCCGGCAAAGGAACAAAGTGCGGGGCGGCTGGTTGAGATTTGTCGAGACCAGAGCGGAGGCGTCCTCACTGCTCTGTCTGGCCCCTCACATTCCAGCGCGAGGAAAGAAGTGAGTATTGCTGAAAGCGTGAAGAAGGCGGCCGAGTTGGCGACGGGTATTGGCCGACCGAGAACGCATGACCTCGCCGAATTGGTGAGGTTGAAGAAACCACTCGAATTTCGGTTCAAGGACGATGGCCTCGTGCCGAACCATCCGTTCTGGCCATTTGTCGTCTATCGTGCCGCCGTGAAGCCGATGGAGCAATTCGACTTCGCGGCCGTACTGGAAGAGCTTTTCGAGGCGAATGGCTGGCGTGACAGCTGGCGTGACGGCATCTATCACTACGTTCATTACCATTCCCGCATACACGAGGTGCTTGGGGTTGCGCGCGGAACCGGCAGGGTTCGGTTTGGAGGCAAAAGGGGCCGGATATTATCCCTGAAGGCCGGCGACGTGGCCGTTCTTCCGGCCGGCACCGGACACCAATGCCTCTCCGAGAGTGATGACTTCCTGGTGGTCGGTGCTTATCCGGCATCGGGCACCTATGACGAATGCACGACCGCCCAGGAACATGAGCAGGCGTTGCGAACGATTCCCAGGGTTGGCCGCCCACGGAAAGATCCGGTCTATGGGGCCAAAGGCCCGCTGCTGTCAGTATGGAAAAAATGAGGACGAAGTGCGCCCCGTTGAGACGCGCACGAGCGACGCGCTACAGGCCGCATCGAAGGTCTTTCCGGCCAGCGGCTCCTGCCGGGCATGCACATTCCTGATCTTGCACCCGCGCAGTACTGCAGATCGCGCGCTTTTGCATCTCACCGCACAGCGACGCAGGAACTAGAGCCCGGCTGATAACGTTTTGAATGCAGCAGACGCCGCGTTGATGTCTTCGAAGACGAGCGGCGTGCATTAGTCAGGCAAAAGGAGAGACTTACATGTTTCGCAATCTTTTAGCCACGACAGCGCTTGCGATGCTGACCGCCACGGGCGGTTATGCGCAGCAGGCTACGACGCCGAAACCCGCGCAGGCACCCGCTACGGAGGCGCCGGCTTCGCAGGTAACGCGCGCTGACGGCAGTTTGGTAACCAACATCATCGGTGAAACAGTCTATAATGGAACCGGCGATGATGCCGAAAACATCGGCAAGGTTAGCGATGTTGTCTTTGACACCAATGGTCGGGCGAAATCCGTCGTTATTGGCGTCGGCGGCTTCCTTGGGCTCGGCACCAAGGAAGTTGCTTTCGATTATGGCAAGCTTCAATGGGCCGAGAAGAACGGCGATCGTTGGCTCGTCGCCCAGACCACCAAGGACGAGCTGAAGGGCCAGCCAGACTTCGACCGTGTGGCTTTGGAGCCTTCTGCGGCGAATAAAACTCCGCCTTCGACGTCGACCGATACGACGCAGAGCGTGTCGGCGGCTATGCCAGTTCTTGCAACCGCCATGATAGGCAAAACCGTCTACAATGGCACCAGCAACGACGCCCAGAACATCGGCGATGTGAACGATATTGTTCTAGCCAAGGACGGCAAGGCGAAGTCGCTCATTCTCGGAGTCGGTGGCTTCCTCGGGATTGGCGAAAAGGACGTCGCCTACGATTTCGAGAAGGCGCAGTGGGCTGAAAAGAACGGCTCGCGCTTTGTGGTCGCACAGACCACGAAGGAAGCGCTGGAGTCACAGCCAAGTTTCGACCGCAAGGCCTATGACCCCGCGCCGGCGGCCACCGCATCCAATGAAGTTGCGCCGGCCCCTACCGCTGCCGTTCCGGCAGCGCCGCCCAGCGACTCCGCGCAGAAAGCGCCGGCGCCCGCCGACCAGACCACAACCGGATCTATCGACAAATCGACGTTGACCGAAACGCCGATAGGAGAAATCCGGGCCGAAGATTTCGTTGGAACGACCGTCTACGGCGCCAACGACGTCAATGTGGGCGAGATCGGCGACGTCGTGCTGAATGGCGAGAAGACAGTCGATGCGGTCATCATCGATGTCGGTGGTTTTCTCGGTGTCGGCGAGAAAGAGGTCGCGGTCGGCATGGACAATCTCAAGTTCATGACCGACAAGAACGGCAGGCGCTACCTCTACACGACGTTTACAAAAGAGCAGCTCGAGGCTCAAACGGCCTATGACAAAGGCACCTACGTGCAAAAACGCAACGAACAGCGCATGATCTTACGCTAGCCCGTCAAAGCCCGCACCGGCAACGATGCGGGCTTTTGTCATATGAGAAGTTCGACAAAGCAGCGGCCGGGCAAGTCCGCAAAGCAACTAAGGGTCTGGCGGCGCGTTGAGTTTGCGAACTTCATCGAGGGACAGAACCTTGAAGGGAGACGCCGAGATGGCCGACGACAAGAGCAAGCGGGATTTTCGCGACAGAACCAGGGTTGCGGGCGACGAGGAGTATGAGGTTGGTTATTTCGCCAGCAAGTTCGGCCTCACCATCCCGCAGGTCCGCGAACTTGTTGCCAAGCATGGAAATGACCGTGAAACACTCGAGCGCGAGGCAAAGGCGCTTGGCACGCGATAGCGAGACCAACAGGCCAAGATCAGGTCGCTCCAGTTATGAATCAGATGGCCCGCGCCTGGTTGGCCGCGTGCATTTTGGGAGGTTCTTATGATGTCCGTCCAGTGTCGCGTTTCGGTCGACGATAGCCAATTCATCGACAATATTACATTTCAGGCGGTGCCACGTACCGGCGAGAGCATTTCAATGTCGCTCGATGGAGTCTCCGCCAATCTGCGCGTTTCGCGGGTATTGCACCTGCCCGAAGGTGAATCCCCCGACGGTTCACTCATTGTCTTGGAACTCACCAGCAAAATTCTCTGACTGTGTCAGTGGCCAAGGCTCGCGTCCGCTATTCAGATCCTTGTGCACCGGTCATCAACAGTGAGGTCGCCTCATTGCTCCTTGGCTTCGATCATCTCATTGGTTCGACCGGCGATGAATTGACCCGTGAGGCCAAGCCCACCGCCGGCCGATGCGATCCAAACTTCAACGGGTCAGAACGAGGGCCTCCTCATCGTCGCGCTGCTTGCCACCGTACGCTGCCGCAACGCTCGCTATGAAGGCGCCGATAACCATCGACAATGCGCCTATAAGCGCGAAGGATGCGGTGGCTTTCCTCGCTGTATCGGCCGCCTGCTTGGCCTTGAGCTTGGCGTCATCGACCTTGGCGATCACCGCATCCACCCGGGTCTTCGCATCGGCGTCCGACAGGCCCGTGCGGGCGGCGACGAGTTGCGCCAGATAGGCCTTGTCCTCAGGCGATACCTCGCCATTTGCCGCCCCCGCGAACAGGATTCGCGTTGCCTGTTCCGTAGCGGTGGCGCCGTTCTGTTCATTGGCAGGCGCTGCAGCGGGGGTCGCCGTCCGGAACAGAGAATCTACAAAATAGCCGGTCCAGATGCCAGAAGATGAGGCATTTGTCGTGGCCGCATTTGCGGCTGCCGTCGTTGCCCCCATCGCGGCGCCTGACGCCACGGAGGATGCAGCCTGCACACCCGTGCCCAGCGCCGCCGAAAGAGCCGAGCCGAGCACGCCGGCAACAAGCAACGTTGCCAGCGCCCACGCAAGGAAACCGTGTGCGGTGTCACGAAAATAGACTTCGTCGGTGTGAACATTTACCCATTTGGTGCGCAGCCGACCGGTGAGATAGCCGCCTACGCCAGCTGATAGCCATTGAACGATGACAAGCCAGGCAGCCGCCGAAACCGCGAAGGTCGTGGTCGAAGCGCTCGACCCAGTCCAGGGCGAAACCATGGTCAATCCTAGACCGGAGCCGACCAGCATCAGAATGACCGTGAGCGTCGAGGCCGCGAAAGCGCCCGCGACGATCGGCCCCCAGCTGACAGCGGATGAGGATGATTCAGAGACCGGCGTGATCTCTGTCGATGAAAGCACGCTTTCCATTTTCGCCCCCTACCGCGCAAAAAGCATAATCAGAATGATGATTGGGATCGGAACCCCGAGCAACCAAAGCAAGATACCTCGGCCCATATCGACCTCCTTTAAGGTGCTGAGACGAAGTAACAATTCTCCATGAAGGCTTTCGTTCCAGAGCCATCGCTATGCATGATGCGGCAAGCTCTTCTGAAGGGCCACGATGCGAGACTGGCTAGGCACGGTACTTACTCGACTGGCGACAAGCCGCGCGTCGTCGTGACTTCTTCCCTCCGATGACGTGCGCAAGTTTACCCCGCGCCCGCCTCCTGCCTCGCATCGCGCCGCATTTTCGAGAGCTGGATCGCTTGGCCGGTCTGTGATTGAGTCGGTGGCAAGGCCCAATAGTTTGGGAACCGCAACCGCTACTCTAGGCGCAAAACACTTCCGGCACCTGCGCCGCGCCCGGCGCCGGCAGAACCCCTTCAGCTGTAAAAGTCCCGGCGCCTGTAGACCTGCCCCCACGCCGGCTCCGGCGCCTGCATCGGCTCCATATCTTACTGGCGCCGGCGACCCAGCATAAGAATGGTCATCAATGCACTCACGCACGCCATGGCTATCAGCGCGACGACGCCAGAAGCGTTGACCTCTTGGTCTGCCCGCAATGGCACGACGTTTTTTGCGGGCAAAGCGCTATCAGCCGCCGGATCCAGATCGGACCTACTGCCGTGACGAACAGAATAGGCGCGAGTGAACTCCGCACCGAGCAGAAAAATTTCCGACGAGTAGTAAACCCAGAGTAGTATGACGAGGAGTCCACCAGCGGCTCCGTACGAAGATGCGATCGCGCTCGTGCCGATATACCAGCCAATCAGCGACTTTCCGAGCGTGAACAAGGCAGCGGTCACAACAGCACCAATCCCGACATCGCGCCATTCCAGGGTTCGATCGGGCAAAACTTTGTAGATGGCAGCGAACATCACTGAGATCAGGACGAACGAAACGACGGCGTTGATCACCCCGAGGACGATTGTGCCGAACGGCAGCTGAGCGTTTATGATGTTCCCCAGCGCCGAGATCGCTGCGCTCGCTACAAGAGATACGATCAACATAAAACCAAGCGCGGCGACCAAACCTAGACTTGCCGCACGTGCCCGGACCAGGCGCGACAATGACATGCCCTGCGGCTCGACGTTCCATATTATGTTCAAAGACTGCTGCATTTCGCCGAATACACCGGAAGCGGTCACGAACAACATGACCACGCCAATGACCGCCGCCCAAACCCCGGATGGCTTGCCAGATGCGCTCTCGAGCGCGGTCTGAAGGAGACCTGCGCTTTCTGGACCCATTAGCCCCGAGATCTGCGCAGACAAAGCTAGTTGTGCAGCCTCATGGCCGAAAGCGAGACCTGCGATAGCGATCACAATCAGCAGGATTGGAGCCAGCGACGTGGTGGCGTAAAAAGCCATTGCGGCGCCATGACTAAGGGCGTTGTCGTTGACAAAGCCAACTATGCATTCTCGGGCCAAATTCCAGGCGTCTGCTATCGTGGATGGCATTTGAAGGCTGTGAGTTGCGATGGCGTCCACTAGCAATGCTCGAGAACTTCCGATGTTCCGATGGGCGAGCATCAGGTCCGTTTTCGACGGTCACCCATTTGCAATCAACGACCCACGTCCTTCTGCTTGACGTGCAATGCGCCAAGCAAATTGCGTTTGATGACCACGCCAGGGGCAGTGGCGGCCTGATAAATGACAAGCCCATCGAGAGTATCTCCATCTTCATCTAATGCTGAGGGGGTGAAGCCCCAGTCGTAGGGATAGATCATTCCAACCGGCAGAGGACGGACGCAGCCGAAGACCAACCTTCCAGCTCGAAAGCCAATTTCCCGTCGCGCCACGCGGAGTTTCGATTGCCACTTTGATGAGGCCCTTCGTGGTTGTTGGTAGCTTTAGATAATTAAGCATCAAGAGCCTCTCTCTTTCGGTTCGATACAACGCTCGATGGAAACGGCCACGGCCGTCGCCGACTTGGCAGGCCATGGAACTTCAGAACGTGAAGAATGTTCCATGGACTTGAGGCTGTTGAGGAGGTTAGGCATAACAACTGAAGGCGTGGGCTATTTGATCTCAACGGTGAGTGTGATCCTGCTAGCCATCGTAAGTTGGTCGAGCGCTTCAAACAGCCCTTGCTTACTGCCTGTTTGCTCGGCGGCGGCGCGTCATCCATTGTTGGGATGTTCTGCCGTTGGCTGACTTACGAAATTGAGAAGCGGCGAGAGGACACACAACAAAACGGAACGGTTCATCCTGGCTGGCGCTAGCTTGCCGGCGCCAACAAAAGCCCGCCTGCCATAGTCGTCATTCCCTGAGCTAACTCACAAGGCTTTCGGTCGTTTCGGAGAATCAAGATGCTATCTGATCCGACCGTGCTGATTTTGATGTATTTCGTACTGCCGTTATGGCTCATCGCAGGGTTTGCCGATTGGTTGTGCCACCGTGCATCGCATATCGAATCGACCACCGGCGCCAAGGAATCGCTCATTCATCTCCTGATGTTTGTCGAAGTCGGCATACCGTTGCTGGCGGCGATGTTTCTGGAAGTCAATGCATTGATCATCGCAACGATGCTGGTGGCTTTCGTTGCGCATGAGGCAACGGCCATGTGGGACGTCAGCTACGCGACCACAGCCCGAACCGTTTCGCCCGTTGAGCAGCACGTGCATAGTTTTCTAGAGATGATTCCGTTGATTGGAATCGTCAGCGTGGTCTCGCTTCACTGGGTGCAATTTCAGGCGTTGTTCGGTTTTGGACTAGAACCTGCTCGGTTCGAAATTGCCTGGAAACCCGAGCCACGGTTACGTTGCCACGATTATGATCCTCGTTCTTTTGTTCGAATTGCTCCCTTACCTGGAGGAATTTGTTCGCGGCCTTCACGCCAACGGGTTGAGACTGATTCCCAACAAGGCGCGCCGCGCCAAATCGGGATCTTCAACAAGACGCTAATTCAAGCAATTCAGTAGCTTTGAGCCACCCAGTGCAAAAGCTAGCGGATTGGCCAACTATTTTTCTCTCGGCTCCGCGAAATCGTCGACCGTGAACTATCCGCAAGCCGTTGATCTGGCATGTTGATTGAGGCGGATAGCGGCTTTTGGATTGCAGGATTGGCGGCTTATGGGGGCTGTTTTCCTGCAATTCGGTTTTGCGATTCCCTTGTGCTGCGGAGCGTGATTCACTTGGTTCGGCGGCGGCGAATCGAGGGGACGGCGAATGTCCAGGCCACGCGAGAAGCGCGAGACGGGAAAGCAGGATCTGTTCCGCTCCAGGCTCGATCAGATCATCAACATGAAGCACGAGCTGGTGCGGCTGGCGCAGGCGATCGACTGGCCGGTGCTGGAGGAGCGTTTCGGCGCCGTCTATTCGGACGGCCCCGGCATGCCGCCGCTGCCGACCCGGCTGATGGCGGGGCTGGCCATCCTCAAGCACACTTTCAACCTGTCGGATGAGGTGCTGTGCGAGCGCTGGGTGGAGAACCCCTACTTCCAGTATCTTTGCGGCGAGGAATTCTTCTGCCACGCGCTGCCGTTCGATCGCTCGTCGATGACGCGCTGGCGCAGCCGCATGGGCGAGGAGCGGATCGCGGCGCTCTTGCAGGAAAGCCTCAGCCTCGCGGTCAAGACCGGGGCGATGAAGCCGTCCGACACGCGCCAGGTGATCGTCGACACAACCGTGCAGCCGAAGAACGTGATGTTCCCGACCGATGCCAAGCTCATTCACCGGGCGCGCGAGCGGCTGGTGCGGCTGGCCAAGAGGACGGGGCTCAATTTGCGCCAGACCTATGTGCGGGTCGGCAAGCTGGCGCTGATCAAGCACCAGCGCTATGCCCACGCCAAGCAGTTCAAGCGGGCCAACAAGGCGCTGCGCAGGCTCAAGACCTATCTCGGCCGGACCATTCGCGACATCGGTCGCCAGGTCGCCGGCGATGCGAGGCTGGACGCGCTCTTCAAATGGCCGCTCTACCAGGCCGCCACCGTTCTCGAGCAGCGCCAGCGCCAGCGCGGCCGCAAGATCTACAGCCTGCACGCGCACGAGGTGGAATGCATCGGCAAGGGCAAGGCGCACATGCCCTACGAGTTCGGAGTGAAGGTGTCGGTGGCCACCACGCTGAAGCGCTCCAAGGGTGGCCAGTTCGCCCTGCATGCAAAAGCACTGCCCGGCAATCCCTATGACGGCCACACGCTGGCAAGCGTCATCCCCGACATGGAGGAGACCATCGGCAACCAGATCGGCCGCATTCTCGCCGACGCCGGCTATCGCGGCCACAACGCACCCCAGAGCCACAGGTTCAGGGTCTTCACCAGCGGCCAGAAACGCCGCGTCACTCCGGCCATCAAACGCCAGATGCGGAGGCGGTCGGCGGTCGAGCCAGTGATCGGCCACATCAAGGCCGAGCATCGCATGGGCCGCAACTACCTCGCCGGCCAGCAGGGCGACGCCGTCAACGCCATCCTGGCTGCCGCCGGCTACAACTTCTCCCTCCTGCTCTTGATCGCTCTCTTCCAACTCCGGCCCAAGCCGGTCGCCGCTTAGGGGCCGGATTGTTCACGGTCGACTCCTGAGAAATCGACCGCTATGGCCATAATGCATGACCAGTGGAACGGTTCCAGACGATTTTTAACCATTGGGCATGCGGTCAAATCGGGACAAATGCCTTTTTCGCACAAGGTTCTCGAACTCTTTCGAAAACGCAAGGTCAGGCGCGTGAAACGACGGTTGCCCGTGCGCATCTTGAGGATTATTCGCTCAGTATGACGTGCTGACGTGCGCTATATCGGGCGCCTTTGATGCGGCACTTCTTGACGCCGAGGGCAATCGGCAGGCCTGTAGCGCCCCTTGGCGCGATCCGGCGAGGCGCCGTAAATCTTGACCAGCGTGCCAACGGCTCCATCTTATTCGCACCGGTGCTCGCTCTTCAGCGCGAGGTGTAACGGATATGTCGAGAGTTCTCGTCGCTTTTGCGCTCGCAGGCGTCTGCCTGACATCGACACCGGTGTATGCCGACAATGTCGATCTCGGGCTAGAAGCTTTTCACCAAACCTGTCTTGCCCATGGCCCCGACTTCGAGCGAACCGTCGCTGTGGCGAAGACGCGTGGATGGACACCGCTATCCGGTGACGCAGCGCTTGCTCCAGTCGATGACGTGGAGGCCTTTCAGGGGTGGGCCGTGACTGGCAACGATCTACCTGCCGGGACCATAATCGCGGTGACCAAAGCTACCTTGAACGGCAAGGCCGTGCAGACCTGTTCCATCAGACTGTTCGACGTCGACCGCGCGACATTCGAGCAGCGCTTCTTCGCCCGTACGGACGCCGAAAAAATCAGCGAGGACCGGAATGGAGATCAGGTCTCCAAACTTTACATATTGATTGCAGGCAATCGAAAACAGCTCGTCCATTTAACATCGCCGGTCGACAAGGAGCGAGCGAATTCGATCATTGCAAGCTCGATAGCCGACGACTAATCAGGCGCCGACGCCTTTTCCCGCCATCCTCTGGAACAGCTCGTCTGCCTGTGCCGGTGAAAGGTTCATGTCGGTGGCGACCCACCAGGCGAGGACCGCAAGAAATGCGCCGGCGATGAACTGAATGGCGAATTCGGCAGGCATGCCGCGATCGCCGATCCGTTTCTCGACGAGTTCTTCCCGGACGGCTCGCCGGATACGCTCACGCAATTCGTCGTGGATCGTATCGCCGCTGCTTGCAAGCAATGCGTGGTGAAGCGGTCGGAATACATGGGCGTGCTCGAACATGGGCAGGCTGAACTCAAACAGGCGGCTACCTGTTTCTTGACTTGCCGCCTCGCGCCTGCGGCCGATCGACCGCAGATGCGCCTCGATGGTCGCGCTGCGCAGAGCATCCTTGTCGCCATAGTGGGTATAGAAGGTCGACCTGCCGACATTGGCCCGCTGGCAAATGTCATCAACGGTGATGGCGGCATATCCCTGCTCCGGGATCAGGGCGATGAGCGCGTCCTGCAGCAGGCCGCGCGTCCGCGCAACGCGTCGATCGATCGTGTTTCGCTCGCCCGCACGTTCGATTTTCATGGCCATGGCCCCCTGCGGTGCCCGGTTTCGGACATTCGGCGGTCCGATGTCCGACAACAGCATTCCAGACATTGTGTCCATTATGATACGCCAAGTCCAGGAGCTCAAATCGGGTTTGGGCACGCCGCAATGAAGCAGAAGGTCGCCAGACATGCACTCATCTGATCATCCCGCCGGTAACGGACCGCATTCGCGCAAGAGGATGATAGCGTTGGCCCTGCTTGCCAAGCTGTCGCTGGTCGCCGGCTTCCTCGTCCTCGCCAAATTGGGCATGGGCTACATTCAGGCCGGCGCCTGGACGGCGGCATTCCACGGCCTCCTCCTTGCGGTGATCGCGGGACTGGCGCTGTGGGGCAGCCTGCGTCACAGGGGGCTCGTTGGCAACGGTGCGCAGATCGCGAGCGACCGGGGCATTGGCATCGTCCTGCACCGGGCGGCGGCCTATGACTTGCTTGCGCGCGTTCTGACCTTTGGCCGCGAGGGCCGGTTTCGCGAGCTCATGCTTCGCCCGGCAAAGCTCCAGCGCGGCGAAGCGATGCTCGATGTCGCCTGCGGCACGGGAACCCTTGCCATTGCCGCGAAGCGGCTGGTCGGTTCGGACGGAAGCGTCACCGGCGTCGATGCGTCGGCCGAAATGATCGAGCGGGCGCGCGCCAAGGCCGAACGGTCCGGTCTCGATCTGACTTTCGTCAATGGGACGGCGCAGGAGCTTCCCTTCAGGGACGCGCAGTTCGACATCGTCGTCGGCACGCTGATGCTGCATCACTTGTCGAAGCCCGTTCGATCGGCCTTCATCCGCGAGGCGGCACGCGTCTTGAAGCCAGCAGGCCGGCTGTTGCTCATCGATTTCGGCAGGCCGGTGCGCAAGTCTGGATTGCCCAGGCTCCACAAGCATGGTCATATCGATATGCAGTCGGTCGCCTCGCTGTTGACCGAGAGCGGATTCCAGGTCAGCGATATCGGCGCCGTCGGAACCAAGAACCTGAACTATATTCGCGCAACGGTGAAAAAGGACCAGCCAGGCCAGGCGTCGTGATCATGCTCAGACGCTAGTTGCATGACGACCTGTTCTGGTATGTCCCATTTCGGCCTGCTTGCAATGGCAGGTGTGCTACCTGATCTGGAATCGACGAGCGAAATGTGAGCGAAAAATGCAGCTGACAGGCATAGTATCAGGCGCGGCGCTGTTGCTCGCTTCCGCCGCGGCGGCGAACGCCCATCCGCATGTGTTTGCCGAAGCGAAGCTGGACCTGACCGTCGGTCCAGACAGAACGGTCAAGTCGCTTCGGCATTCCTGGCGTTTCGACGACCTCTTTTCCAGCACCGTGCTGATGGAATTCGACAAGAATTCCGACCTTGTCCTCGACGCAAAGGAACTGGATGACGTCGCTCTCACCGTCCATGCGTCGCTAGCCGAGTACAACTATTTTCAGATGGTGACCTTGAACGGCAAGGACGTGACGATGGCGCCGCCGCCGAAGTTCAGCGTCAGCTATGAAAACGATCGACTCGTCGTCCAGTTCGAAACACAGCCGAAGGACCCGTTGGCCCTTGCTGGAAAAGTCAGCATCGGCGTGTACGACCCGACCTTCTACACGGCGATCGATTTTACCGACGACGACAAGATTGCTGTGGCTGGCCTGCCTCAAGGCTGCTCACGCGCGGTCGTGCGTCCGGATCCGGATACGGCCATCGCGCAGAACCAGAAGAGCCTGACAGACGCGTTCTTCAGTGACCCGACGGGGACTGATCTCGGCAAGATTTTCGCGACACGCCTCGAACTGACTTGCGGCTGAAGCGGAGCCGGTTCGATGGCCATGTTCCAGATGCTGGTCGAGTTCCAGCGCACGATCTACCTGGCGCTTGCCGAGCAGATCAAACTGCTTTCGGCTGGCGGCGATTGGCTGGCCTTCACGGCCTTTCTGCCGATGGGCGTTCTTTTCGGCGCGGCGCATGCCCTGACGCCGGGTCACAGCAAAGCCCTACTGGCCACGTATTTGGCCGGTTCGGACGCAAAGGTTTCGCGCGGTCTTCGGGTATCACTGACACTTTCCTTCACGCATGTGACGATTGCCGTGCTGATCGCGGCGCTCTCTTTGCCGTTGGTATCGATTGCCCTGGGCAGTGTCGGCCGTGCGCCGCTACTGGAAGACGTCAGCCGCGGGTTGCTTGGCCTGATTGGCATCTGGATGCTCTGGCGCGCATTGAGCCACGGCCATCACCACAAGCATGAGGGCGAGGCGGTTGGGGTGATGGCCGGCTTGATCCCATGCCCGCTGACGCTTTTCGTGATGACCTTCGCAATATCCAGAGGCGTTCCGCTCGCCGGTATCCTGTTTGCAATCACCATGATGGCCGGCGTGGCGCTGACGCTGTCTTGCGTTGCGGTGTTGTCGATCCTGTTTCGGGAGCGCCTGGTGCATTTCTTCGACAGCCGGCCACGCCTGTTCGATGCCATTTCGCGGACGATCGAAGGCGCTGCCGGAATTGTTCTAGCCGGCGTAGCGGTCTGGCAAATCACTTCTTCCTAACGCTGTCCAAAGCCAGAGTCCCCGCGTCGGGGCAGCAGCTCCGCGTGATAATTCTGAGCCCAATGCGGTTGCGCAATGGCGCCAAATACGCTTCACAGATCCCCCCAGTCAGATCAAGCAGAGGATATCATGCCGGCGGACGATGGTAGTCTACGCGACATTCTTGGAATTCTGTTGGTTCTAGTACTCGTTGGCGCAAATGGCTTCTTTGTAGCCGCCGAATTTGCGTTGGTGGCGGTCAGGCGGAGCCGAGTCGACGAACTTGTTACCGCTGGACGCTTGAATGCCGGGCTGCTTCAAAGAGCCTTGGCGAATCTCGATGCCAATCTTGCCGCGACCCAGCTGGGTATCACCATTTCGTCGCTGGCGCTTGGCTGGGTTGGCGAACCTGCACTCGCCCATCTGATCGAGCCACTGCTGGTTGGAGCGATGGGGTCTCTTGCCACCGCCGGATCCCATACAATCGCCGTAGCAATTGCTTTTATTATCATCACTGCTCTCCACATCGTTCTGGGCGAGTTGGCGCCGAAAAGCCTGGCGCTTCAGCGTAGCGAGGGCACGGCACTCTGGGTGGTGCGGCCGCTAGGCCTGTTCCTGTTCCTGCTCAGGCCGGCGATCTTCGCTTTGAACGGTCTTGGCAATCTGGTGTTGCGTCTCTGCGGATTGCGGCCAGGCACGGGCGAGGAGTCCCTGCATTCGCCTGAAGAGCTGAAGCTGCTTGTCGCGGCGAGCCAGGAGGCAGGGCTGCTTCACCAGACCCAGCAGGAGCTCGTCGAGCGCGTCTTCAACATTGGCGATCGGCGCATCGCCGATATCATGACGCCGCGGCGCGATATCGACTGGATCGACACTGAGGACAGTCCAGACGAGATTCTGCGTACCATCCGTGAATGTCGCCATGAGCAGCTTCTGGTCGGCCGTGGCGGGATCGATGAACCAATCGGCATGATCCTGAAGAAGGATCTCCTCGACCAAGTGCTCGACGGGAAAACGCTCGATCCAATGGCGGTCATCCGCGACCCCGTGATCGTTCATGAAGGAACGCCGATATTCCGCGTTCTCGATCGGTTCAAGAGGGCACCGGTACGCCTGGCGATCGTCATCGACGAATATGGCGCTCTGGAGGGGATCGTCACCCAGACCGATCTGCTCGAAGCCATCGCAGGCGACCTTCCGGATCTGGACGGTGAGGACCCCGACGTCGTAGAGCGTGAAGACAGCTCCCTGCTGATCGACGGTATGATGCTGGCGCACGATGCTTTCGCTCGCCTCGGCTTTCGATCAGGGGCGGCAGAGGGTGATTTTCACACGATCGCCGGGTTCGCCCTGTCCCGGCTCGGGCATCTTCCGGAAGCTGGCGAGCACTTCGACTACGAGGGCTGGCGCTTCGAGATTTTCGATATGGACGGAAGGCGGATAGACAAGCTGCTCGCTCGCCGTGAGCTGCCTACATCCAAGCCTGCAGCCATTTGAGACCGAACGCACCTGGCGCGAGTATGCCATCATCAACGTGCTGCGTGGCGAGATGAGTTGCGTCGGCCTCGTCCGGTCGTTCCCGACGAACTGCAACATTACGGCTCCTGTGCGAATAGCGGTATGCGCTGATTGTTGCCGTTCTTGTTCCGAGGGT
Organism: Mesorhizobium sp. M0621; assembly: GCF_040320745.1. Classification (NCBI taxonomy): domain Bacteria; kingdom Pseudomonadati; phylum Pseudomonadota; class Alphaproteobacteria; order Hyphomicrobiales; family Phyllobacteriaceae; genus Mesorhizobium; species Mesorhizobium sp. M0621. Next base: position 40,241 of record NZ_JAMYQF010000056.1, read on the forward strand.
CTTTCCGGTCACGGATAAGAAGCATGCGCGTAGATTCCACGTCGGACCAACGCACCTTGCAGATCTCCTCCTGGCGCATCGCGGTTGCGACGGCGAAACGTATGATCTTGCTAAGCGAGCGTTTGCATCGAAGTGACCGATGAGCCTGTCGAGTTCATCCTGCGTCGGCCGTCTGTCGCGCTGGTGGCCTTTCCCAACGAGGCCAAGTCTTCTTGAGGGCGATACGCGCGAGATCGACTGGTTCGACCTTGACGGGCAGGCCGTGAACTGCAGCGGCATGAGCGAGAATGAGTTTTATAAAGCCGATGTCGATACCGAGAGTCATCGATCCGGCGCCTTGGTCGGCCCGGTCGCGACCAAAACGAATGAGCCGTTCGCGATCAAGGGCTGCGATGTTGCACTTCCCCAGATGTCTTCGGAGCATATCGAGGGCTGCGGCCTTGGAGCGGCGAGGGGACTTGCCTACATTGCACATGTCGTCGATATGAAGGTCGATGAGTTCGCCGAAAGTTTTCAGGCGCGCTATACGGGACTTGGTCGGCGTCTCACCGCGATCGACTTGGCGCTCGGCTTCGGTTGCCCCAGCGCCGTGCGTCGTCTCGGCGCAGGAAGGTCTCGCTGACATAGCGACCCTTGCGACGGACACGCCAGGAACCGGATGAGAGTTTTGTGTAGGTGGCCATTTTTTCGTGTGCGCTCTGTGTGCACTGAGAGATCGAAACGTGGCGAAAAGGGTCGTATTCTGGCGTAAATTCGTGTGCACTCGGCAGGTTCTAACGATTTGATGTTAAAGAAAAATGCTGAAAAATCAAGAGCATAGACTGGCTATTGCACCCATGATGGATGGGGCAGATACATCAATATAATCAGTTAGTTACGAGAGGTTGTGTGCAAAAATTGCACACGAAAGTTCTGCTTCTCTTCTTTTTTCGTTCTCACGACGGGGCCATCGAGAGCCCTTTTCTGACGCTCTTTAGCCGACGATATTGACCGCTCCTTTGCGGATGTTCGCCGGGCTATCCGTGAACCTCATTGTCCGCTACGGCGTCCGGTTTGGCTCGGGTTCCTGGAGGCTTTTCGAACTTTCTGGGTCGCGGTTGCGTTTGCTTATCGAACAAATTGGGGCAATAGATTCGGTTTGAGGAAATTTGGTGGAGGGCATGGACTTTCTGGCGCGCGTGCCTGCCCTAGTCGTGAACGTCAGTATGAGCCCTGCGCTGGCGGTGAGGTGAGCTGCCATCGCCCCACGCCTGCCGGGCCGAACTGCATTCTTCCGCAACCGTAAAAGAAGAGGGGAAGGGCAGAACTCTGGTGGACTAGTTCGGCGCCTGATCGCAGGGCATCCTTGACGTTTCCGCAGGCAAGTGGGCGGCCATCCAACTTGAGCTCACCCGATGCGGGCGGATGGGACCGGCCAGGACTCGGGCAAAAGGCGCCTTACCCGCAGCGAGAAAACCTGGCTTTGCGCGTGGTCTGGCCGACCGTGTGATCCTCATGGATCACGGTCAGATTTTCGAAGAAGGCAGTCAAGCGCAGTGCGCCTCGCGCTTGACTGTAGGCATGCCAACAAGCCACCTGAGGCCCGGCCGCGCAAGTCGCTATACGGTTGACGCGCGGCTATCTATTAGGGCCACTGTTCGGCCTATCAGGCGTCTCCGACATCCGGCCTTGGTACGTCGTCGGAGAACGATGTGGAGAAATTGATGCGGAACCTCATACTGGCCTTCGCGGCACTTGCCCTAGCCGCGTGTCAATCGGCTCCTGAACCGCCGCGATCCGCCGCTGTCGAACCTGTGTTAGATCCTGTTACCATTCCGCCCCAACCCGCCTTGGATCCTGCCGCTGTTCCTCCTGGCTCGGCAATCATGGATCAATCCGTGACAATCACTCCTCCTTCAAAGGGCGTTCCAGCAAAGTACGCTGCTTTTTCGGGCAATTGGGCCGGACGATTGGAGGGCACGTATGAAGGTAAACTGGCTGTTCAATCTGTTTCTTCGAACGGAAAGGTGACGGTCACCTATGCGTGGGGAATTCTGGGCGATAACAATCCGGGAGAGGCCGCAGGCGCAGGAAAAATTGTAGGGACTACGTTGAAGCTTGGGCGCCTCCCGAATGGCGCGGACGTCAGTTTTATGATGCTGCCCGACGGAACTCTGGCCGGAACCTATACGCTCGCCGATCAGACCTACAGGGGCGTGTTCATCAGGCAATGATCAAAGAAGATACGGTCGCGCTCCCGCGGTTTTGATCCGCGCGATCGCGCGCCAATGGACAATCTCCCTATAGCGGCCCTTCAAATGTTCCGATGCCTTTGCGTCATAACCGCTGTGCTCAAGGAGCGAGGCGGCTCCGAGCCGCGGCCTTCGCCAATATCCTAAAACACGCCACCAATGCCTATGCCCCCACTAATGTCTGGTGGGGGGGCTGCGGGGCGTTGCGGGGCGGCCTGCGCGCGTTTCGCGGCCTTGCGGCTGGGACCGGTTCGCGAGGGGCCGGCATCCGACGCAACTTTAGCCGGCTTGGCCTTTACGATGACCGGCTGCTTGCAAATTCTGCCGGAGCGCAGAAAGAGATCGCCGAGCAATCCGACGGTTGGCTCGGTCGTCGATGCGACCTGTTTGGTATTTTTGTAATAGTCGGTGAGGGCGCGGATGGAGCCCGTGCCCCAATCGCCATCGACCTGCATCCGGTAGCAACCCAGGCGCCGAAGTTCCGTCTGAATGCTGCGCGCAAGATCGCCCGCCTTGTCCTTTTCCGCTTCGCCCGCCGATGCGCCGACAATGAGGGTTTCGAGGCCGGAGACGACGCTCTGGCGAGCGACTGCAACGCTTTCGGTTGAAGACAGATTGGCGACCTGAGTGCCGACCGGCCCCGCTGAACCGCCTGACGGCGCCGGAATCTCGACCGACCGCAACGTCTGCCCGACGATGAGCACGGCGGTCTGCAGGTCGTTGGAGGCGAGCTCGATCTGCAGCTTCATCTTGGCGTCGGGATCGGACAGGATGCGCGACAGGCTGGCGCTCAACTGCGCCGGATCGAGCATCTGCTGTTCGGTGAAATAGAATTGTTCACGTAGGTTCGACTGGTCCCACGGAACCTGGCGGCCGACGGTGAGCGCCTCGGTCTCGTTGCGGACGCGGATCATCATGTCCGAAATGCTCAAGCCGGGGATTTCGACATTTTTCAGAAGCGCCGTGGTGAACGGGCTGTTTTCGCCGGTACCGTCGACGGTGACGTTGCCGGGCTGGGTCGCGAAGGCGACAAACGTATTTTCGCCGACCTCGACCTGCGCCAGACCGTTGGAGATGTTGGCGCCGCTGCCCAGCGGATTGTTGCGGCAGGCATCAAGGAAGATGAAGGTCTGACGGTCGCGACTGGCAAATTTGGCGATCACATCGTTCAGCTTGACGGCGTGCGCCGTCAGCTTGTCCAGGTTTTCCGGATCGGGCGTATCGATCGGCAGCAGGTAGTTTTCGCCTTGCACCTGCATGCCGTGGCCAGCGTAGAAGATCAGAACGGCGCTGCTTTCGGGCAGCTTGGCCTCGGCGGCGTGGAAAAGCTTGGCGAATCCATCGGCGGTGAGATCGGTTCCGGTCAGAACCTCGAAATTCAGCCGCTTCAGGCTGTCGGACAGTTTCGACGCGTCGTTCACCGCATTGGCGAGGTGCTCGAGACGCTTGCTCTGGTAGTTCGTGTTGCCGATGACGATCGCCAGTCGGTTGCGCGGCTGTGGCGAGGCGTTCTGCTCGACCGCGGCGCGAACGCCGACCGTGCTCAGGATCACAAAAAGCATGAGCAGCGGGATGCGCAAGAAGAATCCGTGGCGATGGGTCATATCGGCATGCTCGTTCCAGCCTGCGTCAATCTTGATCCGGCAGCCTTCGAACGCACCACACGCAAATGCAATCATGCCTGAGCGTCTGGACTCCGTGCCGCCAAAGGCCAGCAAATTTTTATACCAAGTATCATGTCAAAGATAGGAAAAAGGGATTTTTATGCAGTCACTGGACTGTGGAGGACACGATGCCGATCAAGATCAACCTCGCTCTGCCGGTTTACGGAGCAGCCTACAAAAGCGTGTTCGTTCGCAGCCTCTTCGCGGCCCTGACCCACAACAGCCTGTCCAGCTACGCCTTCACGCTGTCGGAAATCGAGTACACGGATATCCCGTTTTCCCGGAACTATCTGCTGACGAACTTCTACTACAACAAGCCGGATTGCAGTCACATCCTGATGATCGACAGCGACATGGGCTTTTCGCCTGATCTGATCGCCGCGATGCTGGCGCTGGACAAGCCGGTGGTCGGCACGTTGTATCCCCGGCGCCTGGTCGATCTGCGAAAACTCCACTCACTGTCGACACTGCCCTTCGACAGGGCCTTCACACAAAGCCTGGAGTTCATTGGAACCGTCGTCGAACCCCGGCAAGAGATAGGGGGCTTTGTCCGGGTATCGTCATGCGGCACGGGTATCTTTCTAGTCTCCCGCGACTGCGTGACGGCGATGATCGAGAAGTTGCCCGAGACGGTGGACCGGTCTCGTTACCGAAAGAACAAGTACACCGCTCAGTTCCAGAATTTCCTGACGCCGTTCGCCAAGATCGTGACGCCGGAACTGGATTTGCCTGACGATTTTTCTTTCTGTCACCGCTGGGCGGAACAGTGTGGCGGCGAAATATGGGCAAGCTACGACCGCAAGATTGCTCATGCCGGAGACCTGACCGTTTCGGCAGCCTATTCTGATCTCTAAATGTGCCCTATGAACGGTGATATACTGGGGTAAATAGTTTACTTCGAGCTTTTCGATAGTGACCTTGTCGCCACAGATGGCCTGATAGTCGCCCGACGGTGAACCCCGAACCATTGCCGTAGAGCAATGCGCCGCGTATACTCTCGGCGAGGCAGGTCAACGAGCCCCAATCACATGGGTGAGGCCTATTTTAGTTTGTCTTAATTTGTGACGGTATCGATTTCTCGTAAAGTGGGGTCGAATGAGAGTGCCGCGCGAGGCCTATCAATTGGCGGGAGTCTCGTTGCTTGCGTTAGCGGCAGCGTCCACGTTCCAAATATCTGGCGCAGCGGCGTGCTCCGCCACTGCAAACGGCGACGGCGATCCGTTCCAGACGACATCGGTTACGGTGGAGTGCAGGACGACCGGTGATTTTCAGGACATCGATGGCGTATTCACCACCCGGTTTAATGGGTTCCAGAACTCGTCGGAGATCGAGATCAATGACTACGATGGCAATGGCGACGACATCGTAAGGATTTTTGGCGGCGAGCTGACCGACGACGTGTCGACAACGCCCAGTGTAGGCGGCCTGCCCGCGGAAGGGTCGACCTCCTTGCAGCCGGCGGATGGGACGATCGAGCTCCTTGGCGGCAAAGACCAGTTCGAGATGTTCTATGGGGATTACTTGGGCGAGCCGTTCGCCCCCAACGTCAGGGCCAATCTCGATACCGGGGCGGGCGATGACACCGTCGTCATCCAGGCCGGCAGCATTCAGGACATCAACCTTGGAGATGGCACCGACAGTGCCGTGATATCCGGCAACGGTACACAGGTTGGCACTGTGAACGGCGGCGCCGGGAACGACACTATAACGCTCGCTGGCAACGCCACCATCGGCGGCAGCATATTCGGTGACGACGGCAACGACACCGTCAACATCAACGGCGGAACCATAGGCACGACCACCGCGCCGGGCCGCGTCGACCTCGCCGCCGGCGCCGACATTTTCAACATGACGGCCGGCCACATCACCGGCTCGGTATTCGGCGAAGGCGGCGGCAACACATATACGGTCAGCGGCGGCACGATCGACGGCTCGATCTATGCCGGCAGCCAGAATGACAGCGTATCGATCTCTGGCAATGCCAGCGTAGGGGTCGATGCGGCCGTGGGCGGACCGGATTCCGTCGGACTGGAGGATGGTGACGACACCTTCACCATGACCGGCGGCACGCTTGCGGGTTCGGTGAGCGGCGGTGCCGGCAATGATATCATCGCCTTGCGCGGCGGCGCCATAAACAGTTTCCTGGAAGGCAACGACGGCAACGATCAGATATCCGTCTCGGGCGGTGCGCTTGCCGGAGAGGTCATCGGCGATGCCGGTGACGACCTGATCGTCATCAGTGGCGGTACCATCGGATCCACCGTTTCCGGTGACGACGGCAACGACACGGTGCGTATTCTGGGCGGCACGATCGGCACCACGGTCGCGCCGGCCGATGTCGATCTCGGCGCCGGGGCCAATACTTTCGAGATGAGCGGCGGCACCGTCAACGGATCCGTTTTCGCCGACGATGGCGGCAATCGCTATACTGTCAGCGGCGGTACGATCACCGGATCGCTGTTTGCCGGCAGTGGCAACGACAGCGTCACGATTTCGGGTACCGCCATCATCCAGGGCAATGGCCTCGGCGTCTTCGCGGTTGTCGTGCCGAGTGGTACCGTAGCATTGGAAGATGGCAACGACACGTTCAACATGACCGGCGGCACGGTCGGCGGTTCGGTCACTGGCGACGATGGCAACGACACCATGACGGTCAGCGGCGGTGCGATCGCCGATGCGTTGGAAGGAAATGCCGGCGACGATCAGCTGACCGTATCGGGAGGTTCGGTGGGCGGCGGCATTTTTGGAGGCGACAGCAACGACACCGTCACGGTCTCCGCCGGCACGGTCGGCGGCAACGTCAGCGGCGGCGCCGGCTTCGATAACGTCTCGGTCACCGGCGGCATCATCAAGGGCGGCATCGACGCAGACCACGTCGATCTGTCCGGCGGCACGATCGACGGTGATATCACGGGCCTCGGCCCCAACACG